>CANHYZ010000136.1 GCA_947464885.1 Flavobacteriales bacterium | reverse complement strand
GCTTCCTTTTCCCGGGCATCGGTTATGGTGGCTCATGCTTCCCTAAAGATGTTCAGGCCCTCTTCCATAGCGGAATGGAAAATCATTACGAGTTCAAAATTCTCAAGAGTGTAATGAAGGTAAATGAGCGTCAAAAGACTTCCC
Source organism: Flavobacteriales bacterium (assembly GCA_947464885.1). Taxonomy (GTDB): domain Bacteria; phylum Bacteroidota; class Bacteroidia; order Flavobacteriales_D; family Sanyastnellaceae; genus JAIBBG01. The sequence continues at coordinate 5,974 of CANHYZ010000136.1, read as the reverse complement.
TCCTCGGTCCTATCCTGGATCATTATAAGGGTTCTCTGAACAACGTAACCATCGCACTTTGGGGATTGGCCTTCAAACCGGACACGGATGATATCCGCGAGGCACCTGCCTTGTACATGATTGAGCACTTGCTGGAAGCCGGTGCAAGCATCCAGGCCTTCGATCCCGAAGCCATGGAAAACGTCAAAAAGCAGAAAAACTATAACATCACGTATTGCACCGATCAATATGAGGCACTGCAGAATGCCGATTGCCTGTTGATTTGTACCGAATGGAGCGCTTTCCGTAATCCGGATTTCAATCGCATCGCATCATTACTCAAGGCAAAAACCATTTTCGACGGACGTAACCTTTACGACCTGAGCAAAATGGATGAACTGGGATTCCATTATCACAGCATCGGTCGCCGCGTCGTTACGAACTAGTTTTTTCGCGATCCCCGGAATCCTGTTCGGGTCTAAAGTGATACTTGACGGTTACTGTTGTTTCCTTCAAAGGCTCGGTTGTCGTCTTGGGCAGATTCCAATAAGCGTTTTCATCATCCGGTAATTCCGGCTCTAATTCATATTGGTAAATCTTACGCTGCGGTCCTTGCTTGCGCCAGAAAAAGGCCGCCATCAAGCCAATGAAAAAACCGCAGGCATGCCCTTCCCACGACACCTTTTTGTCGACCGGAAACACATACCAAACCAATGATCCGTAATAGAGAATCACGACAAGCGCAACACGCAACAGCAACGGATTCCGGCGAATCAAACCACTCACAAACAAGAAAGCGAACTCGCCATAAATCAATACCGATGCTCCGATGTGGTTGCCGGGCCTTCCTGTAAACCAAAGCAAGACAGGACTCAACAAAGCGATAGCGGCAAATACGGGCAGTGAAACGGCACGATAGAAATAAAACAAAAAGGTATTCAGCACCAAAAACGCGAGCGAATTCTGTGCGATGTGTTCCAAATCACCATGCAGGAAATGAATGGTAAACACACCGCGTAAACCCTCCGGCACGCGCGGTTCAAGACCATACTGCTTGAGGTGATACCCCAGGTATTCATCCATCACAAACACGGACCAGCAGAGCGTCAGAAAAAAAACGGAAAACAGCAATGCGTCAAAAATGTGCTTACGATCGCGTTGCACATTCACGGTAGGTATAGTTGGCTGTGTAGACAAAGGGCTTTACTCGTCCTCCAATACGGTGAACGACCCTTCAAAGTTATACTCCTCGTCATCTAATCCGAGCGCATGCAGGGAATAGTAATAGGTTCCTGCGCCCACTTCCTTCGGATTCCACTGAGCCTCAGGTCGCTTCAACTCACCAACTTGCTTGCCCCAGCGATCAAAGATGATGACCTCCATCTCCGCCATATTCTGCGTGAGCATTCTAAAGGTATCATTCTTCCCGTTGCCGCCCATCGTGACAATGTTTGGAATTTTTAGAAACTCGGAGTCATAATAGGTCATGACTTGATCCGTGTAGGAGGACGAACATCCATTTAAATAAGCAATCAGCGTTATATCGTATGTGTATTCACCCAGATAGATCGATGACACCGCTTCTGCTGGCGAGGTCGTGACAATCGTATCTCCATTGCCCATGATCCAAACGAAGTAATCACCTTCCGAAACATTCGTGAACACAACCTCAAGCGGGGGAATACCGGTGGTATCGGAAGCCTCAAAAGCGGCCATCGGCTCGTAAACAATCACCTCAACCTCCGACTCACCCAAGCAGCCATTTACATCCAGTCCTTGAACCGAATAAACCGCGCTGCTATCCGGTGTTACCAAGGTCGAAAGCGATACCGGATTCTCGACACCAAAACCCTCCCATACGGCACTTGATAGGCCCTGCACCTCGAGGACACCCGTTTCTCCCGGACATAATTCTACCGGGCTAGTGGTGATGGGTGCGGGTTGATTATAAACCGTCACTGTGACTTCAGCCGTAGAGAAACAACCTTGCGCTGATTCTCCGGAAACAGTGAAGGTTGTAGTCTCATCAGGAGTAGCCTGTGTGCTCGCCTCAGTGGGCGTGGTCAGTGTAGAAGCAGGAGCCCAGCCATATTGAAAAGCACCACTGACTTGGAGTTGCGCCTGACCATCCGGACAAATACTGGTGTCGCCGTAAACAGTCAATTCCGGTAAAGGATAGACCTCAAGCGAATCATAAACAGTGACCGTGCAAACACCGGCGTAATCGTACTGTATAACCGCCGTGCCGCTGCCGGCCTGCGCCGGGTCGAATTGCCAGGTTCCACCGGCTTGCTGCACGCCGGCACCCGAATAATCGCCACCCGGTAGGTTAGTCAACAGGGTAAATTCGTTCTGAGTCACACATAAGCCCTCGGGCAGATCAATGACAATCGCCGGAAAATCCTGTATGGTAAGTCCTACGCTATCCTGAGCAGCGCAGCTATTCCAAAGCGTAAAAGTGAAATAATGCACTCCGGGTTGAAGCAAGGATGGATCAACCATGCCAATCAGCGTATCGATTAACCCGTTTCCTGACCACGTTCCCGAAGTGGCAAAAACTTCCAAGTCCACCGGGTCACTGTCGACACAAACCTCATCGGTTGGCGAAAATGAAATCGAAGGATCTTCCACGATCACCTGACGTGTATCGGAGGATTCACACACACCCGTGTAATTGTAGGTGATAGTATGGGTGCCCAAGCCCGCCAGCTGTGGTTCAAACAATCCCTGAGCAGCGCCGCTGATACCCGGCCCTGACCAGAAGCCCGGGGTCAGGTTCGCATCAAAGTTGATCGGGGCATGCGACAAACACAGTGTAGTGTCGGGCTCAATAATCGATGCAGCATTGACAGGCTCAACACTTACAACCAGCGTATCGGTTGCCGGACAATTGCCGACAGTCGTATAGGTCAATGCCTGTGAAGCGCCGCCAACCAGAGCCGGATCGAATATTCCCATCAGACTATCTACCATCGCATCACCCTGCCAGAATCCTCCCAAGGGTTGAGCCTGTAACTGTACCTGATCATCCGTTTCGCAAAAAATCGCTGGCGAAGTGATTGAAATCAAAGGCGCCTGATCCACTAAAATGGTAACAGCTGAGGAGTCGATGCAGGTGGAATTCGGACGATAGGTCACTACCCACTCCCCAACACCAAGCAGCGCGGGATCAAGCATCACAGCGCCATCTATAAGCGTTACAGGGCCTTGCCACAGTCCTTCGCTAATGCTCGACGTCAACAGCAGGGGCGCATCGGTAATGCACAAAACGGAATCTTCGTAGCTAATGATGGTTGAATCCGGTTGGATATAATCGAAAAACTCAGTGTCCTGCGTGTATGCACCACAAGCGCCACTCAGGTTTGGCCCCAATAACTGGATACTAAACTGCGTATCCGTTGCCGGCCCCGGCGTCAGGTAAATCGTTTGTAAGTTGGACCCATTGACCCCCGGAAACGGAGGATCCGCAACCCAATTGATCTGAAAGGTATTATTAATCCCTTGCGGCCCGAGCGGTTGCAACTCCAGTGGTAGGTTGGTCAACAAACCTGTACTACAATTATCATCGGTAATGGGATAAGGATCATCTGAGGGCAATTCCAGATCAATGATTACCGGCAATAAATCAGCACCTATGCCGCCAACGTGCATGGTTGCTGCATCAACAAATCCTTGAGCTCCGCCTACACAATCGCCAACGACCAATTGCCATCCGGGCTGATTGGCCTGACAACCATACAATGCAGACCAGTCAATCGCCATTGCAGGATTACCATAGGCACCAAATTGCCCCGTAACCTGGAATGACGGCAAGGCGCACAAATCGAAAGAGGTTATCGACTCGGTTGTAAAACAAAGGTCGATGGCGTCGCTGTTGTAGCACACCGTATCCTGATCTTCTCCCACTTGCGAAGGTGTCAAGAGAATGGAAACACCACCACACGCCTCCGGCGCGACCAACTCTAGGGACAAGTCCGTCAAAATGGGATGCGTTATATCCAAGCAAATGGAAATCTCGCTGCTTGCATCAAGGATGTAGGGCAAATTCGGATTCGACGGCGGAGGGTTGTAATAGCCGGTAATATTGGGAGGAAAGTAAACGGCAGAGAGCGTCACATTCGTACATCCCGGTTGTAGGGTGTTGGCATTGACAATCGGCGCTTGATTGATGCGGGAAACCCAGCAGATTTCCTCCACGCGAATTGCACCCAATTCATCAGTACCCACGACGCGAAATCCTCCTAGCGTCGCGTTGTACGCACTCGATAAAACCCCTGGCGCGTATACGGTCGTTTGCCAACTGTTGGAGGCATTGATAAAGCGATACCATTGGAAATCGAGCGGTTGATTATCGGGTGAACTGACGCTGAGTGATGCTGTTTCACCCTGACAAATGAAGTAGAGACTATCGTTCTCCATGCCATTCGTGTAGCGCGTTGTATCGCGGCCGGAACAGTTCAAACAACGCAGCTGCGCGTACAGGTTTTGCCCCATGAACAGGATGAGCAACAACACCGCAAAAAGACACAACCTGCTCTTCATGCCGTGATTATCATCGGTTTTAATGGAAAACGGAAAAGGCCAACGGCTAGTTGCAGCGCGTTAAGGCAGACGAAAAGCAAGACTCCGACACATGGCAAATGCCCATGTCGGGAAACGACAGTAAAATGCATTTTCATAGAGGGCGGTTAAGCCTTACAAAGATGTACGAATCTTTCGAAAAACAAAGAATATTTTGTTAATATCACGTTGAAAACCCAATGTTAAGAATTCCCCTCAAACACATAAAACAAAACGCCCCCCGCAAAGCGGAGGGCGTTTGAATAAGATGAAGCGCGTTAGCGCAATGGATTATTTCTGAATCAACAGGCGCTCCATTTGGAAGGCCGCACCAGAGCTCAAGCGAACCATGTAGATGCCCGAAGACATTACGTTAGCATCAAACTCAGCAGTGTAAACCTGTCCGGCTTCAGCCTGATTGTTGAACAAGTCACCAACCACACGACCGGTCATATCCAACACTTGCAATGACAACTTACCGTCTACAGTGCTCATGAAGCTGATCTGTGAACGATCAGTAGCAGGGTTTGGCATAATACCTACGATCGCGATTTCCGCAGAGCGGTCACCATCGTTGTTGTCGGTTGTCATATCCATACCGGCTACGTTGTTATCCAAGCTAGCGAAAGTGATGGTCTGTGAGCAAGTGCTCATGTTGCCTTCACAGTCAACCGCAGTCCAAGTGCGCATGATGCTGTAACCTGGGCAATCTTCAACACGGAAGGCGAAGTCACCGATGCCCTGTTGAGCGAAGTTACCGCTGAGGATAGTCTCACCGTTCTCAAGGAACATATCACCGTCACCACCATACAAGAACCAACCACCGGCACCGTTGTCACCGTTGTAGTTGTTCGCTCCGTCACCCACCTGGAAACCGAAGTATTCGTTCGAAGGTGCGTGTGTCAAGTGGATAGAAGAACCTGCAAAACGTCCCCAACCGGTCAACTCAGCAGCTGAGCTCGACTGAAGGATGTAGTACATCCATGATGGGTGATTCACTGCTTCGCCACCGCAATCAGCCTTGAAGCCGTTCGGGATAATAAGTGCGCTCCAATCGGTCCAATTCAATCCATTAACGTAGGTTACATTAAAGTCAAAACCACCGTCAGAACGAAGTACGTTGAAGAGGCGACCTGAGATAGTCAATGAACCATCACCGTTGTCAACCATGGTTGCAGGTGTGTTTGGATCCAACTGGTACCAACGGTACTGGCTTGGCATGCTGAACAAAGCCATTGCCCAATCGTATGGGTAGTTGCATGAGTTAGCAGCAGGACGCACAGGAGTGTAGAGATTAGAACCATTGGTAACAGTACCATCGATAGTCTCGGTGAATTCAACCGTTACGTTATTGTCACAGTTGTCAGATGCTGTTACGGCAGCCGTATCAGGCCATGCCGCTGTGCAATCCAACACGAGGTCAGAAGGACAACCG
>CANHYZ010000135.1 GCA_947464885.1 Flavobacteriales bacterium | reverse complement strand
CTTGCTCTGATGCAATGAGCAGGGCCGCAGCGCCATCATTCAAACCTGATGCATTCCCTGCTGTCACCGTTCCGCCGCTTCGAAAAGCGGGTTTCAAACGACCCAGGGCTTCGCTTGTACTTTCGGATTTGATGAATTCATCTTTGGAAAACAACAGCGGATCCCCTTTTCTTCGGGGTATTGTAACAGGAACAATCTCCTTTTCAAAACGACCATTATCGCGGGCGATTGTTGCCTTCTGTTGCGACCACAAGGCAAAAGCGTCCTGATCATCGCGCCCAATGGCATCATGCTCGGCCAAATTCTCCGCAGTCTCTCCCATGGCATCGACACCATAGAGTTCCTTCATTTTAGGATTGATGAATCGCCAGCCAAAACTGCTGTCGAACATTTGTGCATCCCTTCCAAATGCCGTAGAGGTTTTCGAAATGACCCAAGGACCTCGTGTCATGTGTTCAACGCCGCCGGCAATAAACAGATCACCTTCTCCGGCGTGTGCGGCGCGAGCGGCGCTCACCGCGGCTGCCATGCCTGAAGCACATAAGCGATTTACGGTTTCACCGGGAACGTCAACCGGCAATCCGGCCAACAGCAGCGCCATGCGTGCAACGTTTCGATTATCTTCTCCTGCTTGATTTGCACAACCCAAAATCACGTCGGCAATTTGCTTAGTGTCTAGTGATGGATGTCTGTCAACCAAACCTTTGAGGACAATTGCCGCAAGATCATCTGCTCTCAACTCGGCAAGTGTTCCTCCAAAATTTCCAATTGGAGTGCGCACTCCATCTACGATAAATGCATTCATACGAAATAATGATAGGGCAAAGATGGCCTCAAAATGCGGTTATCCGCGAATTCCATCCAGATTTTGGAACAACACTTCTACATGCAGTCCTTTATCGGATTGAATTTGAAGTTTACCCTTCAATTGACGAGCGAACAAACTGATCAATTTAAAGCCAAATGTTTTTCCCTTGTAAGGATCGACTCCCTCTGGTAAACCCGGTCCGTTATCAATTACCGTCAGGCGAATGCCCTGGTCGGTATTTTTCAGCGCGAGTGATAGTTTGGGAAAGTCGCATTTCGCAAATGCATGAACAAATGCATTACTTACAAGCTCGTTCACCAACAATGCCAATGGCACTGCATTTTTGTTGTCGACATAAATCTCATCTACATCCAATTCAATAACATCACGGCGACCATGCAAATAGGTTTGCTGTAATGAATTGGTCAGAGCCTGAATATATTCACGTAAATTGATACGATTAAAGACTTCCGAGCGATAGAGTTTATCGTAGATCAGCGCCATTGCACTAATACGGTTACGAATCTCATTGAAATACTTCTTTACCAACTCATCCTTTTCGTGAGTGCTATTAATCTCAAGCAATGCAACAATCAAGGTCAGGTTATTCTTGACGCTATGGTGGACTTCCCCAAGCAATGCTTCCTTCTCTTGAATCGAATGTTCGAGCGACAACTCCTGTGTTTTCATTTTGGTGATATCCACACCATACCCAATCATGAAAGCGAAATTGCCCTCTGAGTTGATAACGGGAAAGAAGCGACGCAAAACATGGATCGGAGTCCCATCTGTATTTACTGCAGAATCCTCGAACTCCAAGGGAAGCATTGTAGTCCTGACGCGATTAAAAATATCCCTTCGGATCATCGCTTTTGTTGTATCTAAATTCTTGAAGTTGCAGTAATCGAAATCATCGCGCCCCAAGAGAAAATCGCGCGTCTCCTGATTACGCACAGCAACCGGATTCAAATAGAGATACTTATGCTCCTCGTTAAAAATGGCGATATCAACCGGGATATTATTCAAAATGGCCTCGTAGAATTTCTTCTGGTCTTCTGCGCGGTTATTGACATGCACAAGGCGGGTATTCTCTTTGAAAATACCGGAAATCTGTATCAATCGTCCCTGCTCATTGAAGGTTAACTGTGCCTCCAATTCAAAATAACGTCGATCGCCATTGAGCTTGAGATTCTCCAAACTTACATTACTATTCAAGGGAGAGGCAGCCTTGAAGGCTGCAACGATATCCGAACTTGATTCGAATTTCCGAATCATCGTAAGTGGATTCCCGATATCCCTGGCAATGCCCAACAGTTTGCATAAGTTATCCGAAAACTCGATTTGACGACTCTCGATGCTCCAGCTGAAACTTCCAAGGTGTGCAATTACTTCAGCACGGCGGAGGTTCTCAATTAACCGCTGTTGTTGACCCGCTTCCGAATTGAGCTGATTATTTTTTTCTTGAATCAATTGCTGTAATTCGGCATTTGATTGAACCAGCTGATAGATTTTGCGCCGGAGGATTAGCTTAATTCGCAAGTAGTTGTCATCGAAGACCCTGTAGGCTCTATTTACAGCCTGGGCGAAGGAAGAAGACTTCTCTTGTTCATCCACCTCGAGCAGTTGCCTGCGCAACAACCAATGCAAATCATCCTCCTTCCGTGCCATTCATACTGCTTTTTTAAAAAATTAATTTCCTCCGGAGATTAGGTTATTGAGATGCGCCTTCAGTTCAAAGGAATTCCACGGCTTTGAAAAATAGCGATCCGGAATCGTCGACACGGTATTCAATTTCTCGATATCCCGTTGATGCTGTCCCGTAAGTAAAACGGTGCTACAAGCGGGAAAAAGTTCCTTCACTTTTTCAATGATTTCCACACCGGTAGTGTCATCCAGAAAATAATCGGTTACCAAAACTTTCAGATTTCGCTTTTCCCCGACGAATAATTGAATGAGTTCTTCAACTTCCTTTCCCGAGGTGGCTAATTCCACATCGCACAACTCACCAACGGCATCTGCTATTTGGTAGCGGAGCAACTCCAAAATCGTCAAATCATCATCAACCACTAACACAATATCTCGGGTCATAAATCGGGTGCTTTAAAGTGTAGCAATTTAGGATAAACCCCTTTCAACAATTCCTGCGAAAAATCAGTCCTCTCGGGGATTCATGCCTTCGAGCAACCGGCTTACTTCCTCCATGAGCTGACTTACTCGGGTCGAGCGAGTAACTTCATGCCGATCAATATTAAGGGCATCAAGAATGGCGAGTAGTTGGTTGATCCCCTCCTGCTGACGGCCTAAGAGCGCCTTGGCAAGATGTAATTCCGAAACATCATGTGAGTAGAATCTCATGATGGATTCATTGGGTATCCGAAAAGCATCAGCTTGAAAAGATTTATCCTGTGCAGTAAATTCTATACGCAACTGCAGGCTATTCGCCACGAGTTCGTGATTCAGATCCAACATACCTAGAAATTCATGGTATGGTAGCGTCAACAAATCCCCAAAAGCGTCCTTGGCCGCCCGGTTCGAGAAGCATAGAAACTGCTTCTTGAAATCGATTTCAAATACCGGGTTGGGATTCTGTTCCGGGAAATTCGAAAGACGTTTCACACGGTCATTTCGTTCCTCAATCTTCTTTTCAAGTAATAACTTGAGGCGCTGCAAATTTTGGCCGGATGACTCCAACTCCGACATGCGGAATCGTATACTCTCATTTTGAGCCAGCGTGTCCTCCAGTGTCCTTAAGGTCGTCGTTTGTAGAAAGACAAAGTCCGTGATATAATCCTGCGGAGCGAAATCCGTGGAGGTTAATCCGTAATCAACCAGCGCATGATTGCTATTAATGACCGGTGCAACGAGCAGCAGAAGCAGCGTATCACTAAGGGGCTGAACGGTGCATTTGTATTTCTGATTGAAATGAAGCGAATGAAAGTATAGCAGCTTACTGCGATGGAAGCCGGAAGACCAAATTTCATTTGCCGATTTCAAATTATCCCAAGCAAAAAAATCGTGGAATTTTACTCCGTGCGCCAATTCAGGAATTGCTTTACGGTAGATTGGACCAAAGTCCACAAGTCCACTATTTCGGTCGATGAGCATGAAGCCCGGACAACTCGCCTCTACTGATTTCCACAGTTGATCGTTCTGCTTTTTTTGAAGTTGATGAATGTGCAATTGATTCAACAGCAGCGAACATCTGTTTGCCAACGATTGTTGGCAGTATATCACAATATCCGATGGTTTTCCCAGAGGGAAAAACGCATAGAAAAAACCTACGGTGAGACCATTCTCATCCATAATAGGCGACGATACTAAACAGGTTGAACTGGATAGCACACCATCAATCGGTTCCTTCAGCCAATGAGGCATATGCTCGCTCGACCCTACAATTGTGGCTTCCTGAGCAAACGCGTGGCATTGATCCCAATCGTCTTCAGACAACGTCACATGCAACTCCAACAAATCATCACCTTTGACGCGAATTATACTTTCACGGTAGATGAAATCCATGAAGCATAGAGCGGGATCAGCATGCTCTGAAAATTCCGTGAGGAGCGACTGTACACTCAACCAGTCAATAGCCGAAGTGTTCAAAAGTGACTCTCTATTTCTGCTGGAATCTGAATCTGTCATAATGAGCTATCAATTGAACAGCAAGATACGCTTAACCGAGTCTAATCCGAGGTTCACTCCTGAAATTTCAACGATGACGGATCAATGGCAATGAGCAACATATCGTCTGTCTGCACATTCATTCCCTGCCAACGTCGTAAAAGCAAATTGAGTTCACGTTCACGGTTGGCCGGTGTTTCCGACCCAACAGTTTGAATCACGTTTAAAAGTCCCTTGGTGGATAGTTTCTTTGACAATGGTCCTCCAAATTGATCGGGTACTCCATCGCTGTAGAAATAGAACTGGTCGCCCGGCTCAAAGTGTATCGTCAGGATGCTGACGTCGTGCTCTGCTATGGGGGTTCCCAGCGATTTCCCTTTAAACTTATGGTAGTTCAACGCGCCGGTTGAAGCTACGACATGGATAAAGCCCATTTTGAATCCTGATATCTGAATCGTGGACTGAGCTTGATTTATCTTATAGATAATGAGATCCAGGCTATCATTCACGCTGTCAGCGCTGTTCATCTTTGCCAAGTTGTTGATGAGGGCGTTGTTCAACTCATTGACGATATCAGCCAAATTTTGATTTCGGCTAATGATGTTGGTGATAATCTCATGACTCAATACCGAAAGCAATGCTGCCGGAATTCCGTGACCTGTGCAGTCACCCAAACCGGCAATCAGTTCACCGGATTCAGGAAACGTTCGTAGAAACGGGAAGTCACCACCGATGATGTGCATCGGGCGGTTGATGTGGATGGTGTTTCCGAAAATCGTGTCGAAATCCTTACGCTGAGGGAAGATGGCCTTTTGAATCTTTTCAGCATAAATAATCGAGCTCGTGAGGTCATTCAACGAGTCGATTACATTCTCAAGTTCACTCTGTGAAACGGGCTTGGAAATGAATCCGGCCATGCTGGTTTCCAGGGCACGCCGAAAATTGGAATCCTCTGTATTTCCCGTGATGTAGATCACCGGAACCGGCTTCAACTCCTGAATACGCTTGGTGACCTCGATACCGTCCATGGCATCATCCAGACGGATGTCCATCAGGACAAGATCCGCTGAACTATCCTGAAAATAATGGATGACGTCGTCGCCGTTGGTAAAACAAGCCACGACCTCATGGCCAAGGTCCTCCACATATTGCTTGTGTAGCTCTTGGATAATCAGGTGATCCTCGACAATAACAATCTTCTTCTTCCGAATCATTTCACTTGAGAATAAGGCGAAAGTACACTCTTTGTGACAATTCCGACAGGTCTCGGTCAAATAACAGGCAATGCAACCTTTCGTTCACTGCGACTTATGTTTGCCACATGAATAGCACGCACAAACGTCCACTCATTCTGGTGACCAACGACGACGGTGTTTTTGCCAAGGGAATTTTGGCGTTAACGGAGGCTGTATTGCCCTTCGGCGATGTGGTGGTGGTTGCACCAGACAAGCCACAATCGGGTATGGGTCATGCGGTAACGATTAATAATATCCTCAAACTCCAACCCTTGAAATATGACCTGCCCGTAAGCGCAGCTTATTCGTGCAGCGGAACGCCGGTGGATTGTGTGAAATTGGCTATTTACAAAGTCATGCATCGCAAACCGGACTTAGTAGTTTCAGGTATTAATCACGGATCAAACTCGAGCATTAATGTCATATACAGCGGCACCATGTCGGCGGCGCTAGAGGGAGCAGTAGAAGGCATT
>CANHYZ010000134.1 GCA_947464885.1 Flavobacteriales bacterium | reverse complement strand
TCGCGTTGCCCGACCCTAAGGACCCCAATACACGTGATATTCTCCATGCGCAGGGTGAATTGGGAAATGAAACCGTTCACTTTTTCGTCAATCATTGGCCTAGCCGCAGCGGTGGTCAGATGGAAAGCGAGCCAAACCGTATCGCCGTAGCTACGTTGCTTAAGACAAAAGTGGATGCAGTGCTTGCGGAAAACGCCAAGGCGAAGATTGTCATTATGGGCGACTTGAATGATCACCCCAACGATAAAAGCGTCTATGAAGTGCTCGGTGCAAAGGAACAACCAACGTCAACACTGTATAACCAAATGTATGCGATGCATGCAGGAGGCAACGGCTCCTATTTCTACAAGGGAGAATGGGGGGCTTTGGATCAAATGATTACCTCGGTGGGATTGATGCAGTCTTCGGGCTGGCATGTTGATGCATCCTCTGCGGGCGTGCTTCGCGAGGAGAAATTACTTTTCCGGGATAAGGAAGGCGTAGCGCGTCCGAGCAGATCTTATGCGGGCGACGCCTACAAGGGCGGATACTCGGATCATCTTCCTGCCTTTCTCAAATTGACGAAGTAGGAATGCCCGATTGTTGAACACAATTCTGTAAAACAAAAAACCCCGCATTGCGGGGTTTTCATTTCGTTACGAAGTCTATTACTTCTTAGCAGCAGCTTTCTTAGGAGCAGCAGCCTTCTTAGGAGCAGCAGCTTTCTTAGGAGCAGCAGCCTTCTTCGGAGCGGCCTTCTTAGCAGCAGCCTTCTTCGGTGCAGCAGCCTTCTTAGCAGCAGCCTTCTTCGGTGCAGCCTTCTTAGCAGCAGCCTTCTTCGGTGCAGCAGCCTTCTTCTTAGGAGCAGCTTTCTTAGCAGCAGCTTTCTTCTTAGGAGCAGCCTTCTTGGCAGCAGCCTTCTTCACGGCCTTAGGGGCAGCGTGTGATTTTGACTTTGTTTTCATATTTGTAACGGTTGATTTGTGATTTACAATTTCATAAGTGACCTTGGCCGTAACGCAAAACTCATTCACCTTCCCATTCACAACTCTTGCGGTTTGGTCTTGAACATAAACTGAAGTTATCGAATTGAAACGGAGGTTTGCATCTTCTACAATTTTCGTTGTTGCATCTTCCCAGCTTAAGGGAGACGAGCTCGAAATTTCTGTTACGCGATAAACACCCATTTCAATTTTCTACTTCGGTTTCTGCTCAGGTCATTTTCAAAAAAACAATCCGTGTAGTTTCAAATTTCCACCTTCACGAATTTCTAAAGTTGGTCCCGGAATTTTTATGAAGCTTAAAACTTTCGCTGTTCGTCGCATCCATTTTTTCTTCCATTGAACACGTTCCAAATCTGCATCAAATGAAAAGTAGAATTCACGCTCGCGTTGAAAATTATTAACATCATCAACAACGTTTTTTGCAGTCGTCATTTTTGTTGCGCCATATCCTATTGCGAGATTCAACCAACGCGGGAAAGCCGCGTCAGAAGCCATAAATTGATGTATGTTGAATGAAGCCCAATACGTTTGTGCATTGTAGTCTTTGATGATGCGTTGTTGAAAATTACGCCCTAACAGTTCAGGATTTTCTTTCGCATACACTGATGGTTGATAGGAAAACTTGAGTGCGATGCGTTGTTCGTTCCAACATTTTTGTTGCGCGAAAAACAAAAAATTTCCACTCGTATTAGCAAGCATGTCACCCCACGAAAATCCCCATTGTGCACTTCGTCCATCCAAGAGTTCTATGCTTGTGAGGTAGAGCATACTGCTTGCACACCCTAACATGATCGATGATGGATTGTCTATTGAAGACCAACGATAGAGCGAGGTGTAGAGCTTGCAGAGTTGGTATGCGCTGAACGCATGTCCAGCTTTATCCATCTGTAACCACTCTCCATTATCGTTGAATGAATGCATCTGTGTTCGTGGATAATCTTTGTACCAAAGTTCGTTGAGCAAAATATAACTCGATGCTGTTGGAACGATGCCAATGCCCAATGCCCATAATTTTTTATTGTGCGTCGGTAATGTGTCGCATTGCGCGGACGCGTTTGGAAGATGTGTGAAAATAAATAAGAAGAACAGGATTTGAAGGCAGATGAGCCTACCATGCGCAGTGTGATAATTCCGGTGCAGATGGAAACGCGCAAACACGTTTATTCGGTAATGAGCCAACGGTTTATTTTTTCCTGCAATGCTTCAGGTCGCGTTGGCGTCTCCACTAAGTCGTCCATGCCTGCTTGCATGAATTGAGCTGTGTCTTTTTTACCCTTGTTGGTCATTCCGATAATCACCGGCATGTCATCCGAATCAATCGATCGCTTCAGATTACGAGTAGTATCCATGCCAATACTTTCTTGCTCGTTGATGTCCATAAGGATCAAATCGAAATCCTCTCTTCTGGATTTCTCCAGCACATCTTTAACGTTGGATACGGTAATGTGACGGTGGCCTAGAAGTTTTAGAGTCTTGGTGGTCACGGCACGCGATAGCTCATTGTCTTGCGCCAAGAGAATGCGCAGGTTTGATCGTGTCGCAAGGACATCAGCGTTACCTGAAGTCATTGAAAGGCGAGCCTGTTGCGAGGGACTAACCTTCATGACATCGATAATGGTGTCGAGTAACTTGAACTGTTTTGCAGGCTTGGTCAGATAAGCGTTGTAAACGTTGTTAGTGTCCGACAACAAGTGTTCCCCAAGTGAGGATAGAACGATAATCGGTAACTCCGTGCGACTGTATTTCGAACGGATTTTTTCAGCAACCAACTGGCCATCCATTTCCGGCATCTGCATGTCCAGAATAACAAAATCGAATTTGTCGAGATTCGACATGATATCGGTGACCAACTGAGGACTATTAAAGGGAGTAGCTTGAATGCCCCAACCGGAAAGTTGCTTCACAAGTATCTTCAGGTTGGTTGTGTTGTCATCAATGACAAGCGCCTTCATGCCGTGGAGCGCTTGAATCTTTCGAAGCTGTGTTTCACCGGTTGTTTCAACTACCACGCTGAATGAAAATGTTGACCCTTTTCCCACGGTGCTTTGCACGTTAATCTTACTGCCAAGTTCCTGAGCCAGACTTTGACATATCGAAAGGCCTAAACCTGAACCGCTGTATTTCTTGTGTGAGCTGGAGTCGACCTGATAAAATGAATCGAAAATGCGATCCAACTTTTCACGCTCAATACCAATTCCGGTGTCAATAACACTGAACTGCAATTGTGTAAATTCCTGCTCGGTATTGATGACTTCCGTGTGTATGACAACTTCTCCCTTGTCGGTGAATTTGATGGCGTTGTTCACGAGGTTAATCAGGATTTGACGAATTCTGTTTTCATCGCCGATTACTTCGAGAGGTACATTGTTCTGAAAGTCGCTCATTAATTCGACTTTCTTGCTCATGGCCAAAGGCTTCAATAGGTCAACGACCTGTTCGACACAATCGCTCAAGGAGAAACGCTCTTTGGTTATTTCCGATTTCGAGGATTGCATTTTAGCAACGTCCAGTACATTGTTAAGCAAATCCAAAAGTTGAAGTGCGCTGTTGTGTATGGTCTTCGCGAATGCGCGCTGCTCCTCCGCAAGTTTACTTTGAAGCAGAAGCTCGCTCATACCGATGACCCCATTCAGCGGCGTTCGCACCTCGTGACTCATGTTGGATAAAAACTCAGTCTTCGCATTCAGGGCTTCCTTGATTGCGACGTCTGATTTTTCCAACTCCTCATCCATGGCCTCAAACGTCTTGGATACCGGTCTTATTAGGAGCACAAGGGCTAACACAAATAAAATAATAGCGCCTGCACTAACACCAATTACGGCTGTCAGCATCACCTTATTGAGCATGTCACTTTCCGAAAGAAATTTCCCCGTGACGTTATTGATACTGCTGATGTAGGTGTCTAGAACGACCTCAGTGGAATCGGTCTTGCCTGCGGTCATTTGATCGGGAGCACTGATGAATGCACTCAGATGATCGCGTGCATGAACAAAATGAACAGAAGATTCCTGAAGCATGGCCTGAGCGGCATTCGAGTTATTCGCCGTAGTACCATATTGATCACTGCCGGTGATAAGTGCCTTTTGGGCATTCTCCCATTTATTTAATCCTAACTTAAAGTCATTGATCTCTTCAGTGTAGTCAAGTCCTTGAGCGGATAAATCCTTAATCTTGATCATTCGTCGCCCCAACTCTTCGGCAAGGGCTTTTTGACGGGATGACAGACTTACTTTCGATAAATAGTTGCTCTGTTGGTTTTGACTGGTAAATAATAGAACGCCCGACGCAACGGCTACCAAAACCATTAGCGCAAAAAAGATTTTTAGTCTTAGGAGGATTTTGCCTCTTGCAATCATCGGAAAGCAAAGATAGCGAAACTCGACTTATTAACAATCTGCTTAAGTGGGCTATTCGATGCTACGGGAATTGAGCCAGCGGATATATGAACGTCGGTTGCTCTCATGTTCCGACAGACTCAGGGCAAAATTGTGTCTACCGGTTCCCCCGGGCTGAGCACACATATATATATAGCGGTGCGTCGAAGCTTTTAACACAGCTTCGATATAGGCCGCCTCGGGAAGATTAATCGGCCCCGGTGGCAGTCCTTTGAACTTGTACGTATTGTATGGATTGTCTGACTGGATGTCGGAAAGGTAAACGCGCTGTGCATTTTTGCGCGTGCCAAAAATGGCCGTAGGATCGGATTGAAGAGGCATACCAATGCTGAGTCGATTCAAGTAGAGCCCGGCAATCATATTGGCTTCCTCCAGGGTTGCCGTTTCCGCTTTCACGATTGAAGCCAATATGACAATCTCCTTCTCTGAAAGACCAAGCGCTTGGGCTTTCAATTTCCGGTCAGCAGTCCAAAACGAAGTCTGCTCTTTCATCATGCGTTGGATGAAAGCCTTAGGAGACATGTTCCAATAGAATTCATACGTGTTGGGGAGTATCAGCCCGGATACATTGAAGGAATCCGTTTGCAGAGAGTCGAGCAAAAGGGGATCAAGAAACTGCGTAATAAATTCTGTGCTGTCGTAACGCATGGAAGCACCCAAAACACCGGCTATACCGTAAATATCGGTTGCACTGTCGAGCCTCACACTGACTACCGGAATTCCCCCTGAGCGCAAATGATGAATGATTTCCGTATTGCTCATGCCTGCGGTAAATCGATAATTACCGGGCTTAACTTTGCTGAATCGCTTGATTGCGCATGCAAGCTTGAAGTCGAATGAACGTCTGAGAGGTAACTGATTCAATGCAATAAACTCCTCGATGCTCTTCTGGTTGCGGCAACTTATGGTGATATCATTTTGCACATCCTCCAGATTGCTCGAGAACAAAACGTGGTAAATGAACACAGACAGGAAGGTGGTCACCAACCCAAATACAAGGAGAACAAGCTTGATCGACTTTTTCATTTTTCGTGATAGCTGAGGAAGCAAACATATTGTATGGCCGCCTTACTGCGATGAAGCTTTCGCGCACCGGCTGAAAACTGCAAAGACTCAAATAGCTTTAAACTGGCCTCATTATCTGCATGAATCAACGCCCGGAGCAAGGTCCACTTCTCCTTGAGCAGCCGTTGAATCAATAAGTTGAGTGCTCGACCTGCATGTCCCTTAACACGAAATTCCTCGGAAGCAATCATGATTCCAACGTCTGCGCTTTTGAGCAGCCAATCGATATTAAAGAGATCAATGATTCCAATGGGCAGGTGAGTGTCCGTTTCAATAATCCATCGCTTGATTTCACCTCCCTCCTCGATTAAACATCGTTGCATAAAAGATGCAATTTGCTCCCGATCAAACGGGCCGTTTTCGTCCGATACACGCCAGAATTCCTCGAGATTTTCCCATTCGAAAACAAGCTCAATGTCCTCATGAACTAATGGTCTGATGAGCGTTTTTATCATTCAAACTATGCTATTCGTCAAATATAAGTTCGAAGGACATCCTTCATCTTATTTGTTCAGCTTTTGAACAGTATTTAAGAGGCAAAATTCAACGCGGATTTTCATTGTCATGCGAAGGCCTTGAGGTATTACTTTTGGTAAAAAAAAACGGTATGCCGTCAAGATTCCATCGTTTATTCATTTTTATACTGCTCACTTCATCCATTGCTTCTTGCAGACTTAAGTCGGAAGTGATGTTTAAGCCGCCGGCT
>CANHYZ010000133.1 GCA_947464885.1 Flavobacteriales bacterium | reverse complement strand
TTTTGCTAAATACAAGGGCTCCGTCGCAGCGCCAACTGCGTCGTTGCATTTCACGGATGATGTTTTTGATGCGCTTCGTGCAAAGGGTGTGATGACGGATGAAATAACCCTGCACGTTGGAGCGGGCACGTTTAAGCCGGTAAGTGAAGGTGCACTCGGAAATCATGAAATGCACGACGAGTGGTTCAGTGTGCCGATACGTGTAATTCAGCGCCTTCGGAAAAAGGAGTATCGGCGATTAATTGTCGCAGGAACTACGGCCATGCGCACCCTCGAATCACTCTATCCTATTGGCGTGAAACTGTTGAAACATGAAGGTGCAGTTGATGCGAACGTGCTTGCGGTAAAACAATGGGAGGTCTATCAATTGTCTTCATTGGATGTCACCCGAGAGGAAGCCCTCGATGCCATTTTGGAGTATATGCAGCAGCACAACTTGGAAAACCTGTGCGCAACATCAGCCTTGCTCATAGCACCCGGATTTCAGTTTCAATGCTGTGATGCCATCATCACGAATTTTCATCAACCGAAAAGCACATTGCTTGTATTGGTCTCAGCTTTTGTTGGTGATAGAAGAAAACAGATCTATGATCATGCGCTTAACCACGAATACCGTTTCTTAAGCTACGGAGATAGTTCGCTGCTTTGGCGGGAAGCTTAAACCGATCGCATCGCCTCGACAGGATTCAATCGCGAAGCTTTAATTGCCGGCACAACCCCGGCTACAACACCAACCGTGACGGAGATAATCAGGCCACCGGCTATGCGCGATACGGGAAGGATAAAGTTGAAATCAATGACAGAGCTTAATCCCATCACAACCAGCCATACCATGAGTAAGCCCACCGCGCCACCGATGACGCACAAGGAAATGGATTCGAATAGGTACTGAATGAGAATGAAATAGTTTTTCGCACCCAGGGATTTTTGAATGCCGATGAGCGGCGTTCGTTCGGTCACCGATACAAACATGATATTGGCAATGCTGAATGCACCAACGAGAATGGCGAAGATCCCGATGACCATTCCGACAATATTGAATACAGAGATGATGCTATCGACGATTTCATTAATCATGGAGGATTCAATAACTGAAAAATCCTTGTCACCACCGGGCTTTATACGTCGTACCTCCCGGAATGCGCCAATAACTTCATCACGCAATTGGTTATTGGTAATTCCCTGTTTGGCCTTGATGAGGATTTTCGTGTCTTCACTTTGGGGCGGAATGAGGCGCGTAGCAAATTGAAAGGGCATCATCACGGCCCGGTCAAAACCGTCGCCAAATAAGGACGTGCCTTCTTTGGCAAATACACCGATAACAACCACCTTCAACCCGGCGATTTTCATTTCTTTTCCCAGCGGTGAATCCATGCCGAAGAGCTGTTGTTTCACCACTTGACCGATAATCGCAAAGTTTTTCCCGGTCTCGCATTCGGCCGGAGTGAAGTAACGCCCTTCCACAATATCCAATGCGATGGTTGAACGATAATCATGTGTCACAGCAACGATACCGGCATCTGCAAGGGTATTGTTCTGAAACGCTGCCGTGCCGCTTGAACCTGCTTCAAATGCCATTGCATCGGCGTAAGTCAGCCGTTCTTGCAGATTGGTCATGTCGCGCAGCGCAGGCGGGCGACGACGCATGTATTTCCACCATTCGTAATCCTCTGCACCATCCTCCGGTCCGAATGGCCATTTCTGGATGAACAAGACGTCCGAGCCAATGGTATCGAAACTCGATTTCATTTCGGCCTCCATACTATCGACAACACTCAGCACGAAAATGATCGAAAAGATGCCGATGGTAACCCCCAATAAGGAAAGCACAGTGCGCAAACGATTCGTGCTGAGTGCTTGCAGCGCAAACAGAAAACTCTCACGAAGGATATTGAGGATCATGCAGCGAAGCTAAGCATGGAATCAATATGAAATTAATTGCAACTTCCCGCGTTGGGCTGATCTTGACCATTCATTTCTTGCCGATTTTTGCTGTTAACCTTGATCCGGAATCGTGTTAAATATCTCCTTGCCACGTGTTGTTTACTCGTATTCATAGGCGTTGCTAACGACGCTGTAGCGCAATGGAGCCCTGTGATGACACGTGTCATGGTGTGTTCATCGGATACCATGGTCGTCGATAGCATGGCGGTTTTTCCCGGCTCACTCGTCGTCGTGCTGCAGGGTGATACACTGGCGAATGCTGATTATCGATTGGATGAAATGAGGTCGCTATTAAGTCACGGCGCATGGCAAATAGGCGATACGCTGGTACTTTCCTACCGCACACTGCCCTGGAAGGCGTCTACCGCCTTTTACAAAAAGGATCCATCACTGATTCGGCAAGCGGGATCTGCCAAAATTCAGCCTTATGTCCTTGGAACTTCTTCAGAGTTATCCTTTGCCGATGATCAGGGTATTCAGAAGAATGGCTCCATTTCGCGCGGTGTATTGTTTGGAAATAATCAGAATCTATCGGTCAACTCAACGCTGAACCTGCAGCTTAGCGGTAAGGTGAGTGAGGAGGTGAGTTTGTTGGCATCCATAACTGATGATAATATCCCCATTCAACCTGCGGGTAATACACAGCAGTTGCAGGATTTTGATCAGGTGTTCATTCAGCTCTACAATCGGAATTCGAAACTGATCGCCGGGGATTTTCAATTGCGAAATCCAAGTGGTTATTTCATGCGCTATTTCAAGCGCGCCCAAGGGTTGTACGTGTCCACAGCGCAGGGTGATTCCCTCACCGGAACCCGTTTCTCGATGGAAAGCTCGGCATCCGTGTCTAAGGGAAGATTTGCACGCAATGTCATTCAGGGTGTAGAAGGAAATCAAGGGCCCTATCGTTTGACGGGTGCGGATAACGAATTATTCATCATTGTACTCTCCGGGACCGAGGTCGTTTATGTCGATGGTCGCGCCCTGGAACGCGGAATGGATAAAGATTATGTGATTGATTACAACGCAGCGGAAATCACCTTCACGCCCAGAAATCTCATCACCAAGGATCGACGCATTACCGTCGAATTTCAATATTCAGAGCGACGCTTTGCCCGGCCGCTGGTGCAGGCCAATGCGCAGTGGAAAAACGCCAAGTCAACTTCTTTTGTGTCTGTCTACACCGAAGGAGATGCAAAAAATCAACCTTTACAGCAAACGTTGTCGGATGAAGATCGCGCCATTCTTGCTGCGGGCGGAGACAATTTTCTCAGCGCTTACCGTCAAGGAGTGGATAGCCTTGGCTATAGCAACAATGAGGTGCGCTACGCCAAAGTTGACAGCCTGGGTTTTGATTCTGTCTGGGTTTTTTCGGAGGATTCAGCGGTGGCACATTTTCGCGTGAACTTCTCTTATGTTGGCCCCGGAAACGGTGATTACGTCGAAGCTGGATTCTCGGCCAATGGCCGAATCTACCGATGGATTCAGCCCATTTACAATGGCGTGAATTTCACCAAGCAAGGAAGCTATGCGCCAATCATACTCTTGTCAACACCGAAGACGAATCAATTGGTATCAGCCGGTTTTCAAACGAAAATAGGTCGCGCAGAAAATATCCGCTGGCAGATGGAGGGTGCTTTTTCGCGACAGGACCTCAATACGTTTTCTGAGCTTGATGCGGCTGACGATTTGGGCTGGGCTGCGAAAAGCAGTTGGTCGCTCAACGATCATGTCTTTTCGCGTGATTCATCGCGCGTATTTGTCGACTCTACCAAGAAGGTCGTTCACGGATTGCGCTGGAATTATGAGTTTGCGCACCGCAATTTCAAACCGATTGAACGATTTCGTGAAGTTGAATTTCAGCGCAACTGGAACTTGGGAACGATGCCATTGAATGCCGATCAGCACATCATCGGAGCCACTTGGGCTGCCGCCGGTATGCGCTGGGGAAAGGTCATCATTGGAAGCGATGCGCTCCTGATGCCCGACGATTACCGAGGGGTGAAGGGCACGCTCACAACCGCCATTAAAACAACGTCGGGGTTCACGGCTGCCGTCAATGGCTCAGCCTTGCAAACGGATGGAGACGTTCAGTCCGTCTTTGTCCGTCACCGCGGAAGGCTAACGCAAGATGTCGGCCGACTCCGTTTTATGTTTATCGATGAGCACGAACGTAATCTCTTTCGTTCGGGCGATACGATCGAAAATCGGTCCTACGCATTTTACGACTGGGAAGCTTCGGTTGGCACCGCTGACAGCGTGAAAAGATCCGTGCGATTGTTCTACCGTGATCGTATTGATCGAAAGATTGACGGCTCGCTGCTGCAGGGTGCCGCGCGCGCCGATCAGTATGGAGCGCAGATGTTGTTCCGCGGTGCCAATGACAGTCGCTTCTCGATGCAATTGAGCAATCGCCGTTTACGTGTTATTGATCCGGAATTGTTTACGCAAGCACCTGAAAACACGTTGGTAGGAAGACTCGAGTATATCGCGAAGTGGTGGAAGGGATTTGTTCAAAGTACAACGTTTTATGAGCTAGGTTCAGGGCTAGAGCAACGCCGTGAGTTTATATATCTGGAAGTCCCTGCCGGACAAGGTGTCTATGTCTGGATTGACTACAACGATAATCAAGTGAAGGAACTCAATGAGTTTGAGGTTGCGGCTTTCAGTTATGAAGCAAACTACATCCGAACCTTCGTGCAAAGCAACGACTACGTGAAGACATACTCCAATCAATGGAGCGAGTCGATTGCCCTGCAGCCGTCGCGTGTGGTGAAGGGCGCGCGAAGGATGGGGAAGTTCGTTGCACGATTGAGTTCCAGTTCTACTTTCCGCATCGATCGAAAGACCTCTCAAGAGGATGGATGGAATCGCTTCAACCCATTGCTCCTTGGAATCAATGACAGTGTGCTACTTACGACCAACGCGTTGTTGCGGAATGTGATATTCTATAACAAGGCTAATCCGAAATTCGGTTTGGATTACACGCGTCAGACGAATCAAAACAGGAACTTATTGAGCAACGGTTTTGAGAGCAGAATGGATCTTCTGCAACAGTTAGGTCTGCGTTGGAATTTTATTCAAACACTAACGTTTTATTCCGAAATACGGACCGGCCGTAAGGAGGCCGCATCGGATTTTTTGGCCGGAAGGAATTATACGATTGTCTATAATGGAGTTCAACCGAAACTGACCTACCAACCTGATCCAACCTTACGCATGGGTTTATCCGCTTTGTACAATGAGAAAAAAAATACGCAGGGAACGGAGACCGCTGTTGTGCGCAAGCTCGCTGCAGACTGCGCGTTGAATGCGCTCGAAAAGGGAACCCTCCGAGCGGAGGTGAATTTCTATTCCATTAATTATGCTGGCGCTTCGGGCAATTCCCTGGCCTTTGAAATGTTGGAAGGTTTGCAGCCCGGATACAACTTCACGTGGTCAATCGGTTTTCAAAAGAATCTTTCTGACGCCATTCAGCTAAACCTGCAATACAATGGAAGAAAGCCGATGTCAACCGAAATTATCCACGCAGGAAGCATGCAAATACGCGCTGTTTTTTGATGTGAGCGTTTCTTTTTCAGCGAGTTGGCTGACGGGTGAAAATTATTTCATTACATGATGTAACCTTCAGGTATGCAAGTCGCGTTAAACGTCCTGTAAGTTCTCATGTAGAGATATTAGATAGTTTAATTGTTTTCATTAACAGAAAGGTCACCCAACGGGGTGGCCTTTTTGCTTGTGCGGTCAACTTTTATTACGCATGTTTGTTTTGTAAAAAAATCAATTCCATGAAAACAATCCTTTTATTCGTTGGTCTGTTGGCCTTTTCCCTGAGCACAGCTCATGCTCAAAACAATACTGAAACGCTAGCGATTGGCAATGCTGCTCCCTTGGTTGATTACAAAATGCAGGATATTTCCGGTGTTGAGTATTCGCTGAATTACCTCCGTGGGCAAAAAGGCTTGTTGGTCATCTTTTCATGCAACGGTTGCCCATTCGTTGTCGGAAGCGAAGGAAGTGAGGGCTGGGAAGGTCGTTATGCCGGCATTCATGCGTTGGCGGAGAAAAATGGAATCGGTATGGCGCTCATCAACAGCAATGAGGCCAAGCGAGATAAGGGAGATGATATGAAAGGCATGCGAGAGCGTGCAACGTTGAAGGGATTTGATAACTGCAAATACCTCCTTGATGTGAATTCCAAATTGGCCAATGCGTTTT
>CANHYZ010000132.1 GCA_947464885.1 Flavobacteriales bacterium | reverse complement strand
GCGCGTGGACTGGCAAAGCCGCGCACATAGAGCTTGAAACTTCCGCCGGCATTCAAAGCGGCCAACAGCGTGTCCGAGAAGCGATTCAAATCCTGGGCGCCCTTGTCCACCTTAAACTCGAAGAAGTCTTTGGTGATTTCCTCTTTGTCCTCGCGCGCTTCTCCTTCGAGACCCTTTGTATTCTCAAGGATGTAGTCATCCTTTAACGCTAAATAGGACTGATAGGCGTCGATATATGAAAAGGTGGTCGTCGTATCTAGGGTCTTCGGATTCGGTTCATCGTTGTGGAAATAAAGGACCACCGGCAACTCACGCATCAAAGCGTCAATCGTGGTGAGGGTGGAGTCCATCTTTTTCTCACCGCAAGAAACCACTGCACTCAGCATATACAAATCGTTGCAGCATGCGGAAGAAAACTCCAGACTATCCGGCCTGTTCGATGCGTAATACAGGTTGCAACGTCCATCGGTCTTAGACGTGGCTAGTGAAAATGAAAGCTCATTGAATGCACCATTGACAAACTTGCCCAGGTTGACCGGCTTATCAAATGATTCACCTTTACTATTCGCGCAGAACACGTCCATGCCACCATATCCATTGTGCCAATTGCTTGAGAAAAACAAGCGGCCTTGATGATAGAATGGGGTAATCTCATCGCCCTCCGAGTTGACGCGCTTTCCGGCGTTCTTCGGCTTTTTCCATCCGTTATCATTCACCGAATACCAGATATCCAATCCACCTTCTCCACCCGGACGATCCGACACAAAGAACAAATGCTCCTTTCCATCGATGACCGCGACCTGCGGCATGGTATTGACGCCACCTTCAGCATTCACCACATCCATCACATAAGCCGTCACGATATGGTCATCCTGCCAGCTACCGGTCATCAATTGCGTGAAGTCGTTGTTTACCTGACTGAAATACACGCGATCACCCACAAGGGAAAAGCCCGATTGAGATTGTTCTGTGTACGGCATACCCGGAATTCCCTCCAGCTGCTCAAAAACGGGAGCTATGGCCGGATTCTGAATGCTGTCGAAGCGCATCCGGGCGCGTTTCACCGACCAGATATCGTTGTGGTAATAGGCGTAATAAAACTCATCTCCCAGTTGCAGCGGAGCCATCTCGCTTTCACTGCCCACGATTTCCTTGGGCAACTTGGCCTGATGACTTTTCACATCGTAACAATCGGCTCCCATCAGTGCTTTCACTAAACTATCGGGAGAATCCTTGCGATTGATATTGTTCAGCGCCCACTGAGAAGCCTTGACTTCGTGCGTGGCAATTTCAACCAAAGCGCGCTCGGCTGTTGCCTTATACTTCTTGGTGAATTTCTTAAAATTACGCTGTGCATCTTCATAACGCCCCATGGTCTTCTCAATCGAAGCCATGTAGAACAACGCGTTCGGATCGGTCTTTCCCTCATCCATTTCATAGAGCTCCTTGTAGATGCGGTAAGCCATCGGATAGTACTTCACCTCACGCGCGGCATCTGCCACCTTGCGTCGTATCTCCAACGAAGATGAATCAAGGGCCAACGCTTGTGTATAATATCCGTAGGCCTCATTCCATGCATTACGTTCGATGACGGCCTTATCACCATACTTGACATATTGCTCCGGGGACTGAGCCCGCGCTTCAGCGGAATAACCCGAAAGAATGATGAAAAAAACTAAGCTATAAAACAGAACTCTCATATCCGGTAATTGTGCTTCCCTTACAAATTCTCGATCAGGAAATTAGTCATTTGGGTATACAGGTGCAGGCGTGTATTGCCGCCTGCGATACCATGATTTTTATTGGGGTAAACAAAAAGGTCAAACTGCTTGTTGGCAGCTACCAGCGCGGTCACCATATCCATGCTGTTCTGGAAGTGCACATTGTCATCGGCGCTTCCGTGAATCAACAAATATTTACCCTTAAGTGATTTCACAAAGTTGATGGGCGAATTGTTTTCATAGCCTCCGCTGTTCTCCTGCGGTGTGCGCATGAATCGCTCTGTATACACGCTGTCGTAATACTTCCAATTGGTTACCGGCGCTACGGCGATGCCGGCCTTGTATTGATCCGCTCCTTTGGTCATGCATAGCGACGTCATATACCCTCCGAAGCTCCAACCTTGAATACCAATGCGTGAAGCATCGACGTAATTCTGCTGGCCGAGGTATTTCGCAAAGTCAATGAAATCTTCGGTTTCGAGTTTGCCGAGATTCATGTAGGTGCTGTGTTTGAACTCGCGTCCACGGAACTGCGTGCCGCGTGGATCACAACTTACCACGATGTAGCCTTGTTGACAGAGCAGTTGGTGCCACAGGTAACCACGACCACCCCAAGCATCACTCACCGTATTGCTGCCAGGACCTCCATAAATAGCGACCAGCACAGGGTACTTTTTTGAAGGATCAAAGTTGCTCGGCTTCATCATCCAGCAATTCAAATCCATGCCTACTGCGTTTTTAAAGGTGAAAAACTCCTTCTTCGTGAGGCTGTATTTCACCATGCGCTCCTTGAGTGAGGCGTTATCTTTTAAGACGCGTATCTGCTTACCTTTTGCATCGTACAACACAAAATCAGCGGGAGTGTTGGCATCGCTGTGCACCAGAATGTAGTACTTGAAACCCTTGCTGAATTCAGCGCTGTTGGTGCCTTTCTGCTGACTTAAACGAACAGGTGCCGCGGGCTGTTTTTTGAAATTGACGGAATACACTTGTTGCTCCATCGCGCTTACAATGCTTGAGGTGTAATAGGCGGTCATGGTGGTTTCATCCATTCCGTAAAACTCAATGACGTCCCAATTGCCCTTGGTGATTTGCTTCTTCACATTACCGGAGGCGTCGAACTGATAGAGGTGATTGTAGCCGTCGCGCTCACTCAGCCAGATATAACTGCCATCGGCGAGAAACGTAAGCGCATCCGAAATATCGATGTAGGTATTGGCTTGCTCCGAAAAAATCACTTTGGTCGGTACCACATTCATGGCGCCTGCGGCCAAATCCGTTAAGAGAAATTCCAATTTATTCTGATGGCGATTCATGCGCATCACGCAGAGCTGATCGTTGTTCTTCGTCCATTCAATGCGCGGGATGTATTGATCGGCAAAGGCACCGACATCCACCTTGCGACTTTGGCCCATGCTCAGGTCATAGACATAAATACCCACTGTGCTATTGGTTTCGCCGGCCTTGGGATACTTGAAGCGCTGTTGTTCCGGATAGAGTTCGCCGAAGATGTCCATGGAGAATTCCTTAACGGCACTTTCATCAAAACGATAAAAGCCGATACGATTTCCGGCCGGACTCCACTCGAAGCCTTTGGCAATGGCGAATTCCTCTTCGTACACCCAATCGGTGGCACCGTTGATGACTTTGTTCATGGCACCATCGCGTGTGACTTGCGTTTCGAGCTTGCTGGCAATCTCCATCACGAAGAGGTTGTTGGCACGTACGAATGCGATGTGCTTTCCGTCGGGCGATACTTCCGCGAGCATCTGCTTGCCTTTGGAGAAATCGGTCAGCGGGAAAGTCTTCTTTGAGGCGATGTTGTAGACGTAATAATTCGCCGAAAAGCTGTAGCGATAGATGGATTCTGACTCGGTCTGGACAAGCAACCACTGTTCGTCGCTGCTGAACTCATAGCCATCAAACGACTTGGAGGCATCTTGGAAGATATCCATCGACGTGGCGATAACACCGACCTCTGTTCCTGTGGCATAACTGTACTTGATGATCTTCGTTCCGAACGCATCACTTTGCTCGGTGGCCGTGTAATGCAAGCCATCGTTCATGCTGTTGAGACCACCGACAAACTCGCCGGAAAACTCGCCGCCACTCCAGATGAGGGCATTGGTAAGGTTCTGTTGCGCCACGCCCGTGAAGGCCATGAAAAGAAAAAGCAGTGCAGCTGCGCGGTTAAGCTTCATAGGATTTGTTTGGTAGGCCGAAAATAAGACGGCCAAGGGCTTTTCCTACGATTTCTATTCCTTAACTAAGGCCTTCATTTTTCAACATCAAGTGCGCTTTCAACCACCAATTCTGCACATTCGAGCGGATATACCGACGCACAAAGAGAAGATCCCCCGTTGAGCGGACGATGCTGTCATGGTAGCGACTCACCCAATCGAAGGGCACACCTTGCCGCCTTGCCTCAGTGGTTACCGATGTTTTAAAGCCTCGTATGATGGAAGCAAGATTGTGTGTTTGCGGGCGAAGGCCATTCTTTTGCCTGACCAGTTCATCGAGTGATTCGAGGTTAATCCGGCCCTGATTTATATCGTAAACGAGATCTTGGTTGTGCTCATTTTCACCAATGTAAAGAATGGCGTGAAAATGATCGGGCATGACCACAAAATCACCGAGCCAGAGATTCATGCTTGGTCGCAAGGCCGGAGTTTTCAGCCATGATTGTTCAGCGAATTCTCCAAGCGGAGTTTTATGCATCACGCCATCGCGAATTTCACCAAATGCATGGCGTCGATCACGCACAACCATGGTCACAAAATAGTACCCGGGTTTTGAATAATCCCAGCTTTGCAACCGATGCGACTGGCGATTATACTTTGCTTTAGAGCCTCCCTTTGCTGGCGTTTTTACTTGAGCCTTTTCTTGTTTCATAGGTGCACTGTTTTAAGTTTAGGCCGCAACGATAGACCGGCAAAAACGAGCGAAACACGCACCTCAGGCATAAATGGCATAACCATGCCTCTCACACATAAAATAGAGCCCTCAGGAATAACTTAGTTGCGCAGAGACACCTCTCATCTAGCAAGCAGCCCCCCACGAAAAGCCAGCGTACGGACGCACTGCCGTGCGTCCGGGACCGCTACGTCTAGCCAGCCAATGGCTGTGACTGCATGGCGTCCGGGACCGCCACAACTAGCACGCACCGCCCCCACGACAAGCCAGCTTACGGACGCACTGCCGTGCGTCCAGGACCGCCACAACTAGCAAGCAGCGCCCCACGAAAAGCCAGCGTACGGACGCACTGCAGTGCGTCCAGGACCGCCACAACTAGCAAGCAGCACCCCCACGAAAAGCCAGCGTACGGACGCACTGCAGTGCGTCCACGACCGCCACAACTAGCAAGCAGCGCCCCACGAAAAGCCAGGGTAAGGACGCACTGCTGTGCGTCCAACAGCACCTCTGCGCCTATCATGCAGCACCCCAATAAAAAGTAAAAGAGACTAGTCGAGCAGAAAGCTCAACCCAACCTTGCCGCCCGAAAAGGCGTTGCCACCCCCAAGTTCGACATTGACGGCCATGTTCTTCTTGAAATAATAGCGACCTCCGATTTGGGCTCCAACACCCAGCCCTGAAGAGCCTGTCCCAATATAATTGGATGATGAGTTCCAAATATAAAATCCGAGATTCAGTCCCGCATACACGTCAAACAAATCATCGATACCAAGCATTTCAACAAAATGGTAATTAGCATTTCCGGCAAGTCCGATGATGCTCGAGCTGTAGCGCTCACCCAAAATTCGCTCACTGAACGAGCGAAAAGAAACCTCACCTCCAAAAGAAATATTCTTATCGAAACCATAATCCAGTCCGGCATACAACGGCAATCCCCACGAAGAAAGTCCTATACCACCATTCACCTGCATCTTACCGGTTTGAAGGGCGTATTGCGAGTGTGCAACGGTTGTGACGAAAAGTGCTAACGTGAGAAAAAGGGCGGAATAACGATTCATGATTTCAGTTTTTAGAATATTCAAGGATAACCCGACAACACGCCAAATGTTGCAACCTACTCCACCGAATATCCAACGCCCTTTGTTAGTATTCAAATCGTACCTTCGGTCCATGGAAAATTCTCCTTTCAGCCATATCTCCGACCAAGGCGACGCAGCCATGGTCGATGTCTCCGGAAAATCAGCGACGACTCGCTCGGCCAAGGCTAGCGCTCGTGTGCAGCTACCCGAAAACGTCACCAATAACCTGGTCGATGGAGAACTTCACCTGCCCAAAGGACCTGTTTTCCAAACAGCCCGCATCGCCGGCATTATGGGCGCCAAACGCACCGCCGAACTCATACCGCTATGCCATCCGCTGCCCATTGATCATATCACGGTCGACATCACTATGAACGGATCAACGGCCGATATTTTGACCACGGTAACAACCACCGGTAAAACCGGCGTCGAAATGGAAGCCCTCACCGCTGCATCCG
>CANHYZ010000131.1 GCA_947464885.1 Flavobacteriales bacterium | reverse complement strand
TCCTCCAAAAACTGAAACGTTTGACACGGCAAATCGTGTTTCAATATTCGATTTTGCAGGACAAGTTAAAATTGGCGGTGCTACAATTTAAATGAACGGTATAGGTTGTTTACTTCCTCTTCATATCAACAAAGTCCTATATCAATTACGAATTCAGATTACTTTGCAGACAGTAAAATCCC
The DNA here is from genome assembly GCA_947464885.1 of Flavobacteriales bacterium. GTDB lineage: Bacteria > Bacteroidota > Bacteroidia > Flavobacteriales_D > Sanyastnellaceae > JAIBBG01. Next base: position 6,029 of record CANHYZ010000131.1, on the reverse strand, counting down.
ACATAACGGAATGAGTTTTACCATAGGTGTAAAATGTGACCTGACGAAAGAATCACTTTCTAAAACTGCACCTGCGAAAAACTAACGTATAAAACAATGCAAAGCACGCTGAAATCCTCTCATAGCTTCTTGCCTGCATAATAAAACCAACACACCTCGAGTTTATTCAAGCACAAGTGAAATCATTACCATACATAGTTATCATAGCCCTGTTATTGTCAGTGTTGTTCGAAGGTCACGCCTGTAGCGGCTATAAAATTACCGTGGGCGACAAGACCTTTCTCGGTAGCAACGAAGATGCCTGGAGAACGACGCCTCATATTTGGTTTGAAGAAGCAAAATTGGTCGGCACCTATGGTGCTGCATTCACGGGTTCACGTTATGATGGCGAAAACGGATATGCGCCACAATCCGGAATGAACGAAATGGGTCTTGCTTTTGAGAGGCTCGCGTCGTACCATCCCAAACAAGAAGCGTTTGAGAACCGTGATAAAATTTCCAATCCGACAAATTACTTAAAGGACATTCTGCACTCGTGTGCTTCGGTTGAGGAGGTCAAGGCGTATATCAGTCGGTTCGACCACAGTTATTTTATCGAGGACGTCTTTATCTACGTTGACAAATCCGGAAAGTACCTCATTGTAGAGCCTTACACGCTAACAATAGGGAACGATCCTTCTTATGTGATCTCCAACTTTTGCCCGTCCATCACTTCAGCTGAAAAGGCAACTAAACTAGACAGATATAGAAACGGCGTTGAATTTCTCAATAACGGAATCGACACAACACTGGCATTCTGCACAGACTTATCCGACGCCATGCACGTTTGCCGCAAGAAAATTGGCGATGGCACATTGCTATCTTCCGTTTGGGACTTACGGGACGGAACAGTGAATTTGTTTTTTTACCACAAGTACGATACAACCATACAATTCAATTTAAGAGATGAATTGAAAAAGGGCAATCATAGCATCGCTATCGAAAAGCTATTCCCACAAAATCCTGAATTTGAACAACTCAGCTATTTTCAAACCACCAAAAACAACAATTGGATTGCCGTTTATATTCTGGGATCAGCCGCAATCTTTTTATTCTCCTCTATCTTCTTTCTCCTTCAGTATTTTCGGGCGAACAAGCACACGAATTACGCGCTGCTGAAGCTCATGCTATTCCCCATTGGGCTCGTCCTATTCTACTGCATGTATGTTTTGAGCAGCAACGTTGCTGTTTTCTATTTCCCTGCACCCTATCAATCTCCCACAAACGCATTGGTTAGTCTAGCCTCCTACATTCCATTGTTGTTGTTGGTGCTAATACTCCCTCTGCTCATCCTGAATTACCGAATATTCAAGGAGCATTGCTGGAGTGCATTCGCTTTCGGGCTCTTCACCGTCAACAATCTCATATACATCGGTTTGATTGGGCTGTTTCAGTACTGGGAACTATTCGATATTTTCAATTGATCAACAGAACAAACATCCGAAGCCGGTCTAAAAAGAGCTTTCTTATTCATTCGATGGTTGCCCAGTCAAGCACTCTTCATTTCATAAAAAGCTCCCACGAAAACTGAAGTGTTCGAAATCAGAGCATCAAACAATTCAATAATTTCGCGGCGTTTAGAAAAAAGATAAATCCAGAACAATGAAATTCGAAAAAGAGGTCGCTGTCATTACAGGAGGAACGACAGGCATAGGAAGTGCAACCTGTACTAAACTCAAAGAGGAGGGGGCGATTGTCTATAACCTAGACCTGCATGACATCAGCACAGAAGGCGTTCACTTTATTCAATGCGATGTTCGCAATTATGAAGAGGTAAAAAACGCCATTGAACACATCGTTAGTAAAGAGGGGAAAATCGATTTACTATTTGCAAATGCGGGCGTTCATGTGTCCGGAAATATTGAGGAAACCGGCATCGACGATTTCGAAAATGTATTGTCCATCAATGTAAAAGGTATGTACTATACTGTCAAAGAAGTAATTCCGATTATGCGCAAACAGCAAAAGGGATCCATTGTACTCACAGGATCTGACCAGTCGTTTATCGGCAAAGGAAACAGCTCTGCATACGGTCTTACAAAAGGCGCAATCGGTCAGTTTACCAAAAGCACTGCAATCGACTACGCCACATATAACATCAGAGTAAATTGTATCTGCCCCGGCACTATTGAAACTCCCCTCTTAACAAAAGCCATTGCAGGATTTGATGCGCTCACGAATATCGGTAAGGATGCCATCTATAAAATGCTGGAAGACGCTCAACCTATTAAACGAATCGCAAAACCCGAAGAGGTCGCGCATGTGGTTTCGTTTTTATTATCAAATGAAAGTAGCTTCATCACAGGAGCTTTGATTGCAGCAGACGGCGGATATACCTGCCAATAGTTTGTGCTGAACGAAATGGGATGGCATTTCATTCTCAACAAAACAAACATCGGCAACAGAGCAGAATAGTAACCAACTCAATAAAGCAATTACTTGCCTTAATCCATTCCCTGAACCAATCCCAACACGGTTTGTTATGTATGGTATGAAATTGAGAAATCATGCAGCGTTAAGCCTGCTACTTCCAGCACTCTCACTTCTTTGCGCTTCCATCAGTCATGCCCAAAACCAAAACAGCTTTTGGGTCTATGGCTACCAAGCCGGTATCAACTTCAACACCACTCCCCCATCGTTTCAAGGTGGATTTGCCATTCAGGCCTCGGAAGGAGCGGCGAGTGTGGCCGATCCTGTGACCGGTGAACTGCTCTTCTATACGGACGGTGTAACGGTATGGGATGCCTCCAACAACCCCATGCCCAATGGCACCGGACTGCTCGGAAGCTCGAGTGGTCAACTCTCCTCGACCTCGGCGGCTGTGATTTGCGAAAAGCCGGGGAGTCCAAATCAGTATTATCTCATCACTATCGACGAGCAATTTTCGGGCGGTGGTGTGCGCTACAACGTGATCGACATGACGCTCAACGGCGGGCAGGGCGATATCGTTGCCGGTCAGAAAAACATTTTCCTCTTCGCCACCACATCGGAGAAACTCTGCATCCTTCCCAACGCACAAGGAAACGGATTTTGGTTAATCACGCACGATCTGCCCGGCGAATCGTTTTTCGCCTTTTCGATAACAGCCTCGGGCATTAATACAACTCCTGTCGTTTCAACTCTGGGTGGCACGCACGGCAACGGCGCGGGCTTCATGAAAGGCAGCCCGCAATTCGACCGCATCGCCGTTGCGAATCTTTTCTATCAAGACGCTGAGGTATTCGACTTCGACAACAGCACCGGACAGGTAAGCAATCCCATCATACTGAATTACCCATTCATGGGCGCAGCAGGAGGAACCTACGGTATCGAGTTCTCCTGTAGCGGAGAGTTGCTTTATGTGAGCGACGGATCATTACTGATGCAATTCGACCTCACAGCCGGTGATGCCGCCGACATTCTTGCCACTGCATATCCCGTAATGTCCAACTCCTTCTCTTGTTATGGATTGCAACTGGGTCCTGATCGTAAAATCTACATCAGCAATGGTGCGCTGGACGTCATCAACAATCCCGATGAACCCGGCGCAGCATGCGACTATGTTCAAGGAGCCATTGCTAACCAAACCAGTGGCGGTGGCTGGGGTCTTCCGCAGTGGGTGTATCGCGTGGGAGACGAACCTATTTCCTGCGGTTTGTGTGAACCCTCCGAACAGTTTGTGAGCATCCTTTCCTGCGAACCCTATGCACTTCCCGACGGGAGCGTGATAACGACGTCCGGTCAATATCAATTCACGCTGCAAAGCGCTAACGGCTGCGATAGCATTGTCAACCTCGACATTGCCATCTCCTCCCCACCGATTGTTAGTGTAAGTGAATCCTCCATTGGCTGCGGCAGTGTCACGAACTATTCCGCCACAGCTACCGGAAATGGTCCGTTTCAATTCACGGTTGCTCCCACAGGCACAAGCAACACAACCGGTGTGTTTGCGCTTTCAGCAGGAGTTTACGAGTTGGAAGTGCTTGATGCCATCGGATGTAGTTCCTCTATAACGATCGACAATAGCACCGCCATTCTATGTCCAACCGACTTCAATCAAGACAACGTTACAGGAGTAGCCGATTTGCTCGAATTCAACGCGGCCTATGGATGCACCGGCAACTGTTGTCCCTATGATTTGAATGGCGATGCCGCCGTTTCAGTTGCCGATTTGTTGATCTTCATTGCCGGATTCGGCGACACGTGTGAATAGCGAGCACCGCTTAACTATTGCAGCTATAAAGCTCAACTTAGGGTAATTATCTCAAGACCTTAAACGCGGTCATTCGCTTGGAAACACTGCGGCATTCGACCAGGTAGAAGCCACATATCCAATCGATTTCTGCCGATAAAGTCATAGCCCCATCACATGCTGGATTGCCAATGAGCTTGCCCGTTGCATCATAGACGCGGCATGACTCCAAACTTTATAGGATAGTTGTAATGGTTCCACTGCGAGTTAACTCATGCAAGGGCGCTACCACACGTCTTAAAAAAATCTCCTATATTAAGTGGTATTGCTAAAAACGCCCATTCGAAGCAGCATCTGAAGTCCCCTGAAATAAATATGCTCTGAGGAACTAACTGTCTTTAACTTTGATCCGCTAGTGGAGTTCGAAACCTATGCTCAAAAAGAAGTCGAATCCACATAACCCCATAATCATAAACCAACGAATTTAAATCGCACACCATGACCCGAAATTTACTTTTAATAGGCGCTTGCGCATTGATACTGACCGGCTGCAGCGAGAATTATTCGAATGGTGAAAGGATTGGCGTCATCACCCAGTTTTCTGAAACAGGTCTCATCTGGAAAAGCTGGGAGGGTCACCTCAACGTGACACAAACCGGCATGAACAGCAGCGTCCCGTTTGATTTTTCTATCGACAATGACAAGCCCGATCAACTCATCATCAATCAGTTGGATTCAGCAGCGCAATACGGATGGAAGGTTAAACTTGTTTACCATGAAACGGCCGGTAAAAACTGGTTCCATAACCGAGGCGAAACCAGTCATTTCATTACCAAAGTGGAAGTCCTGGAGCGCAATTTCGGAAAAGCATTCAACGGCACACCACTGCAGGAAACAACCGGAACAGTAGTCGATACGGTCTATGTGGTAATCACTCCCGACAATCCGGATTACAAGAAGTTCTTCAAATAAAGTAGCTCGCGTCTCCGGGATTGTCAGTCGATCAGTTCGAATCGGAATGTCCTCGTCCCAGAAGAAAGACGGATTAGAAGGAATGCTTGCATGGCTCGCCACATGGTCTATTCCTTGATTGGTGCGATGGAAGAAGTGAGTTGAAATCAGAGAAAAAACAATGGCTTGCGTTTGGGCAAATCGTGTTATTCACGCCTGCCGAAGTTATCACGCAAAGCATCCTCGCCTACTTTTAATACGCCCTAGCAAACAACACACGTTGCTTGGAAGGCTTACCCGTTACCATGCACACACCTTCCTCCTCTCCCATTCCAAATGGAATGCAGCGGATAGTGGCTTTGGTATCATCTTTCACACGCTCCTCGGTTTCTTTCGAACCATCCCAATGCGCGAGGAAGAATCCGCCCTTCTCATCGAGCAACTTCTTAAACTCTTCGTATGAATCAACGCGCGTAATGTGTTCTTCGCGATAACCCATGGCCTGAGCAAACAGATTGTCTTGAATGTCGATCATGAGTTGCTGAATGCGATCAGCAATGCCTTCAAAAGGAACGGTTTCTTTGGTGCCGTTGTCGCGACGGGCAATCTCCACGGTACCGTTTTCAAGGTCTTTCGGGCCCATGGCTAAACGCACGGGAACGCCCTTCAATTCGTATTCGGCAAACTTCCAACCGCTGCGCTTGGTATCGTCGTCGTCAAACTTCACACTGATGCCACGGCTTTTCAGCTCTTGCATGAGTGGCTTCACTTTTTCGCCAATAGTCGCCAGCTGTTCTTCGCCCTTGTAGATCGGAACGATTACCACTTGTATCGGTGCCAACATCGGAGGCAGGCGCAATCCTTGATC
>CANHYZ010000130.1 GCA_947464885.1 Flavobacteriales bacterium | reverse complement strand
GGTTGGCCCGGGCTGAGATGAATATGCAATCACGCGCAGGATTCGGGTAAATGCTCATGGGATTAGCCTGAGCGTTGAATGTGCTGCTAACCCAGAGTTCTTCTTGAGCCGAACATCCGTTTGTATCGGTGAGGATGCAGCTGATTACGGGCTGACCGGGATTTTGAGAGAAGGCGTCTGTATCCCCCGTATTCCAGGTGTAGAAAAAGGGCGGTGTACCTCCTGTAGTCGCGGCATAGAATACGGGATGTCCATCAGCACAACTAGAATCGGTGGCCACGATGGTCAGTTCGATTTCAGGATATTCATAGACCGTGATTACTGTGTCGAACCAACATCCATCACCGGATGAATAACTGAAAGCATATTCACCCGCCGACATAGCATAAGGTTCTTGCTGCTGCGGCCAATCAATGAATACCGGTTCGGGGGAGGTTATGGCACACGAAGTAAGTTGATCTGCGCAAACATAGGGTGTGGTCCAGTAGAGGTAGGGCTGTTGGAATTGTTCAATGGTAACAACGCCATCGAAGATGCATCCGGCCTCATCAGTAATCGAGTAATTGTACAGGCCCGCTGAGAGCGCATTGGGATTTGCACTGTACCAATTCCAGGTATGTGCGCCAAATCCGCCGATGGATGAGTAATTGATAGCTGTGGTGCTGTTGGCACATACCGTATCGGACCAAATCCAGGGTTGAATTGGTTCCGGGTTTTCCAAGTTAATTACCACGCTTGTGCTGCAACCGTTGATGAATAGAATGTCTGCAGCGTAGTTACCCGATGAGATGTTTGCTAGTGTTGTGGCTGTGCTTCCTGTTTGCCAGAGGATGCTTTGCATGTCTAACTGAGGTTCAATAGAAATTTCTCCTGTTGATGCGCCGGCGCAATTCACCGGTGTGACGGTATATGCAATCGCAGGTGCAAAGTCGTTGACATGGAAGACGATGTGGTGCAGGTGATTTAACGGACCGGGAATGGTGCAGCTATAGTTGCCCGCCGCGCTGACCGAGCGCGTTATCAGGGTATCTCCATCATCCCAAACGACGCCGTTTTGAGCGCCGGTTTCGAGTAACACAGGTTCATTGAAGCAGCGTTCGATATAGACGGTATCGGGTGTGTCGCTAAAGGTTGAACCTTCGGTTATGATCAGCGTTTGATTTACATCGACAGCATACATAACATCGGTCCATCCCGATGGCCAATTCACCACGACGGAATCGATGAGATTTGCTGTGCCAAGTCCGAATAACTCATGCTGCGATGACTGTCCGTAGTAGCTTTCACCACAAGTCACTTGTTTGATGAGTTGCTTGTTTGCTGCATGAACTTCGATAATGGCTCCAATGCCATCGTGGTTGGATACAGAACCTTCCAGTCCGATCGTTATGGAATTGTTGGATGATGGATTTGCGAGCCAAACAAGAATCCGCTGCGGCGAAACGGTGCTTTGCACAAGGTCTTCCCGGCCGTCGTTGTTGAAGTCGCCTGTTACCAAGCAATAGCTCGCATAGGGTTCTTGTGAAAGAATAGACGAGCTGTTGAGGGTGTAGGTAAGGTCCGGGTTGCGTTGGAAATGGCAGGTGATGTTATTGAAGTCTTTGTGTATGACGCAGAGGTCATCGTTTCCGTCATTGTCGGGGTCAGTCCATTGCACTCCCCAACTAATGTGATTGGGACATCCGACATTGAACGAATCGGTCGTATTGATAAAGAGGCCTTGCTGATTTTCAATAAGCACGGAAGCTTCTATTTCGTTGCTGATGTAGACGTCAAAGTCGCCGTCGTAGTCGTGGTCATGCCATTGCACGCCCATTGCGTCCATATATAGATTTAATACTGCTGATGTGTCGGGTAGAAAATAACCGTTGCCTTGATTGATGTAGAGTTGAGTTCCCGCATCCCGATCATTGCTCACATAAAGGTCTTGATCGCCATCGCGATCATAGTCAATCCAGTTGCTTTGATAGGTGGGTTTGCTGCCATTGCCAACTCCGGCGATTGCTGCGACCTCGGTGAATGTGCCATCGCCGTTGTTGTGAAAGAGCCAGTTGGTGATGTCGTTTTGCAGATAGTAGTTGTTGATGTAGAGATCCAGCCAGCCGTCGTTGTCGTAATCTGCCCAACAGGCTGATTGCATGAGTGGACTATAGACGGCAATGGGTAGGGCTGAGGTGACATCAGTGAATAGCCAGTTGCCCTCGTTGCGCAGGAGTATGGGGTTAGCGGTATAGCGAATGATGAGCAGGTCTGGATCGGTATCGTTGTCGTAGTCGGCCCAATAGACGGTTTTGAGATTGCCTTCGATGTTTTCCAGTGCGTTGATGTATTCAAAATCGCCATGTGTGTTGAGGTAAATGGCAACACCATGTTGACTGGAAGCAGCAGTGATGTCATCCCATCCATCGTGGTTGATGTCATAGGTGCTGATTCCTGTGGCCCAGGTGAGATTGCTTTGAAAGGAGTTTACTGCCACACTGTTGAATGCGGAGTATTGCGCTAACAAGCTTGTCGCATGCAGCAGGGTCAAGGACACAAGAATGATGGGGAAATATCCGCGCCCGCCCCGTGGCTGAAATCTCGATAGCGTTGAAGCTAAACAAGATTTCAACCAAGGACAAGCGGAGGATGTAAGTACATCTTCCGGCATGGTAGTCAGTATTAGTTAAGGTTACCGCTGCAGCACATGTGCAGGGCGTAATCAGACTTCAGGCAGCGGTGAATGAAGAATGACGAGTCACGCCCTCAGTGGCGCGGTCGTTCAAGAAGACGTTGATTTGAAAATTTTCGGTCCGTGGTAAGTGGACGACTCGGTTGCAGATTCGATGTCTAAAGAATGAAAAAAAGGAATACGAACCAAATTTTTTTTCATGAAAGGCATGGGGCGGATTTGCGGGCATAAAAAAAACGCCGGCGTAAACCGGCGTTTTTTCTTTGTAGCGGGGGCCAGACTCGAACTGACGACCTTTGGGTTATGAGCCCAACGAGCTACCAACTGCTCCACCCCGCAATGTAAAAGTTAACCCGCATCGCATCCGAATTGGGGGTGCAAATATAGCCTACTTTTGTGCCAGCAACAATTCTTTTCAAAAATTGGTAGAAAACAAGCACAAGGCGGGATTCGTCAACATCATCGGCAATCCCAATGCAGGTAAATCAACACTCATGAACGCGCTGCTGGGCGAGAAGTTGAGTATTGTTACCCCTAAGGCGCAAACAACGCGTCATCGAATCATGGGCATCCTCAATGGTGACGATTATCAAATCGTATACAGTGATACGCCGGGAGTACTCGATCCGAAGTACAAGTTGCAAGAAGGCATGATGAAGGCCGTTGGTTCGGCGCTCACCGATGCTGACCTTATCTTGTTGGTAGTCGATAGTTCCGATAAAAAGGAATTACATGGACCAACGCTGGAAAAGATTCGCAAGACCAAAATACCCGTGTTTGTCATTCTCAATAAGTATGATCTGGTGGGTAATGAAGGTGTGAATGTGCTCTTTGATTTTTGGACAGAACAATTGCCTTCGGCCAAAGTGTTTCCGGTTTCTGCATTGGAAAAAATTCACACCCGCGAATTGTTGGATCAGATCATCCGCATGATTCCGGAGTCGCCGCCTTATTTCCCCAAAGATGATGTGAGTGATCGCACCATGCGTTTTTTCGTGAGTGAAATCATTCGTGAGAAAATCTTCATGAACTACGACAAAGAAGTTCCTTATGCCAGTGAAGTGCACATTGAAGAATATTTGGAAGAGCCCGATATCGTTCGCATTTCAGCGTTGATTATGGTCGAGCGCGAATCGCAAAAGCGCATTGTCATCGGTCACCAGGGCAGCGGTTTGAAGCGGGTGGGAACACAGGCGCGCAAAGACATGGAATCGTTCATCGGCAAGAAGGTGTTTCTCAAAACCCACGTGAAGGTGGATGAGAACTGGCGTCACGATGAACGTAAGTTGAAAAACTTCGGATACTGGGAGTAAGCCATGATTGCTTTTGCCAACGCGAAAATCAACCTTGGGCTTTACGTCACCGAACGTAGGACCGATGGCTATCATAATTTGGAGAGCATTTTTCTGCCGGTGAGTTTGAGTGATGTTGTTGAGGCCATTCGCACCGATGGAAACGACATACGCTTTACAACGCAAGGCCGCACAATCGACGGCGATATCGAAAGTAATTTGTGTGTGAAAGCCTATCGCTTATTGAGTCGCGATTTTGAGCTCGGCGGTATTGAAGCGACCATGCTCAAGAATGTGCCGATTGGCGCAGGATTGGGTGGAGGCTCCAGTGATGGAGCTCATATGCTGAAGTTGCTCAATGCGCTGTTTGCATTACACCTGACCACGGAACAATTGCAGTCCTATGCAGCGCAACTTGGAAGCGATTGCCCATTTTTCATACAAAACAAGCCATCTTTTGTGCATGGTCGAGGTGAGTTGTTGGATCCCATCGAACTACCTAAGATTGAATCCCATGTGGTGATTATTCACCCCGGCATTCATGTAGGCACCGCAGATGCTTATCGTGGTATTCGTCCCGCGCCGGCATCGTTTGATTTACGAACGATTGGCCGCTTGCCGATGAATCAATGGCAAGGAGTCGTCACCAACGATTTTGAACACGTCGTCTTTTCACTTCACCCGGCGATAGCAGCCATCAAAAGGACGTTGCTTGAACAAGGTGCGCGCTATTGCAGTATGAGTGGAAGCGGTTCGGCGGTGTTCGCTTTTTTCGATGCGCCGGTTGAGCTCGTTGGAATTGAGCCTTCCTACTTCGTGCACTGGGGAAGTATTATTTAGTCTCGCTGAACAACGATCGGAATTCCTTTCTGTGGAGTTTCGTTTTTGAAATTCAAATAATACATGCCGCTAGCCCAGTTCGAGCAATCGATGCGTGCATGGTTTCCATCGAAGACATAGTGGCACGGAATAACGCCTCCTTTCGTGTCGGTAACAACCAATGGATTTGATAGGAGGGTTAATGGCGCTTGCAATACGATGTATTCGCTCGCGGGATTGGGGAATACTCGGAGCGATGAAATTTCATTCGGATACGGTGTCGTTGAAACGAAATCGAAAGTGATTTGCGTTGTGTCCGATCGACCGCAAGCTGTGGCAACGAGTTCTACCCAATGTTCACCGGGAGTTGCGGCGTCGAAAAACACGCTGTCATTCGTCATCGCCGTGAATGGACCGCCATCAACAGCATAGTAGTTCTCTGTAGAATTCGTTGAGGTATTCACAAGCAGAAATTGGTTTTCGATTGACAATGCTACAGTTCCTGAAGCCTCAGGATCCCAGGTGCCGATGTACCATTCGCTTAATTGATTGTAGACCACTTCATGCACAGCATTGCGCATAATGGCTTCGGTGGAATCTGCAATCGTGTAATTGTAATTCGTGTTCAGCGGTGACTTGCGAAAGATGCTCGTATAGAATGCAAGCGCTGCTGCGTAGGATCCTTCCGGAGAAGGATGACTTCCGTCGGATGCAAATAACTCTATTGTGGGGTGATTTTCGCGCAGGTAACGCCACACTGCGCCCACCGGCGAAACAATGCCTTGATTCATTTCTGCCATCATCATATAGCGTTCGCGCAGGAGGTCATCCATGCCTTCATAGGTACACACGGGCGGCCAGTTGGCGCAGTTTTGCTGGTCGCCGTTTTCTCTGCCCCACGTCATGTAGAAAACAGTTTCTGCGCAGGGATTAGCAGATAGTATCGCTTCATTGAGTTGCGTCGCAAAAGGAAAGGTTTCTACTTCCACTTGCGCAAGTGGAAAAGCAGGCATTTGACTTTGTTGTTGAAGAACCACGAAATCCCAGGTGCCTTCTGTTATCAGATTCATCGATGTGGTGTTCCCCAGATGGTCTTCGAACGTGTATCCTCCGGGCATGTTGCTGCCGACTTCGAGGGTATCGCCTGCACTCAGCGCCACGTTCGCTGTGAGTTGTGGAAGATTGTTGTAGTTGGTGTATGAATTGCCAAGGAAAAGCGCGCGTTTGAAATCTTGCGCAACGTGCGTCAAAGGCATGAGGGCTGCAAGGAGCGTTGCAATAAAAAGTTTGTTCATCTGGTCCTTATTCTTTAATCCATCGCTGATGCCAGGTGTGTTCATGATTACGAAGCGTCAACACATACATACCCTTGTTCCATGATTGAACATTGACCTGAATGACTGCACCGGAAGAAAGTAGTTGTTGGTGCATGAGTTTTCCTTGAAGGTCGGTGATGCTCATGACGGCATTGTTATCCAATCCTG
>CANHYZ010000129.1 GCA_947464885.1 Flavobacteriales bacterium | reverse complement strand
TCTACCCGCAAAGTGTAGGAGCCTTGTTTTTGGGTGACGTTGGTAAAATCTCTCCTGAGGAGTACAAGAAAAACCCCTATTACACCAAGCAGGAGTATTTGGGTAAAGGCGGAATTGAAAAGGCTTACGAGGAAGAACTGCGCGGTGTTAAGGGCATTAACTATGCGTTCCGCGATAACGTCGGAAACATCAAGGAACATATCGGCGACAAAGAGGATATGCCGGCCACACCCGGTACCGATTTGGTGTGCACGATGGACGCTGATTTGCAGGCCTACGGCGAGAAGCTGATGCAGAACAAGCGGGGTTGTATTGTCGCCATCGAACCTTCTACGGGAGAAATTCTTGCTATGGTATCGGCACCAACGTATGACCCGAATTTGCTGGTCGGACGTGTGCGCGGACACAACTTCAATGTGTTGCTGAACGACGTGCAGAAGCCATTATTCAATCGCGCAACGCAAGCTCAATATCGTCCGGGTTCTATCTTCAAATTAGCGCAGTCGCTCACCGCGCTTCAGATTGGTGCGATTACACCGCAAACGCGCATTCATTGCAATCGCGGCGTTATCGGTTGTCACGGAAGCCATAGCAACGATGATTTGGAAATGGCCATTGTGCATTCGTGCAATCCCTATTTCCGGGAGGTTATGCACCGCGTGGTAGAAGGCGATCGCGACAAAAACAGCCGCTTCAAGGATGCACGTCTAGGGTTGGAAATTTGGCAGAGCTACATCACACAGTTCGGATTCGGGAGCGATATGCATAGCGACATTCCTGGCGTTAAAACAGGAAGTGTTCCCGGCATTTCATTCTACGATAAATGGTATGGCAAAGAGCAATGGGCATTCAGCACAATTTATTCGTTGAGTATCGGAGAAGGTGAAATGCTGGTAACACCATTGCAGATGTGCAACATGGCATGTGTTATCGCCAACAAGGGTTGGTATGTTCCTCCGCATACGGTGAAACAGATAGGTCTCGGTGGCAGGCCCCGCGAGGATTATATGAAGCGTTACCAGCTTGGGATTGATTCCACGCATTTTACGACGGTAATCAACGCCATGGAGAAAGTACTTCAACCGGGCGGTACAGCATGGCGCGCTGCGCCAAAGGATATTGTTGTTTGCGGGAAAACAGGTACCGTACAAAATGCCGGAGGCAAAGAAGACCACGCTGTCTTTATTTGCTTTGCTCCGAAGGAAAATCCGAGAATTGCCGTTGCGGTGTATACCGAGAACGCCGGTTTTGGTGGAACCTGGAGTGCGCCTGTAGCCACATTGATGATCGAGCAATACCTCAACGATTCCATTGCCACAGGTAGCAAGCCTCGTGAGAAAACTATCCTGGATGCTAATTTCTTAGACCGATGAGTGCACCACGCCAACACCCGCTCGCCAATGTGGATTGGTTGACCGTAATCGTCTACGGAATCTTCGTGATTTTCGGTTGGATGAATATCTACAGCGCTGCTGTTGTCGACGCGAACCCAAGCCCGTTCGACATCTCTCAGGAATACGGAAAGCAATTCATGTTCATTGCCATCAGTGGTTTCCTCGCTTTTCTGGTGCTGTATATGGAGGGTGAATTCTTCAACAAGTTCGCTATCGTCATATATGGAGTCTTCATCTTGCTACTCTTGCTGGTGCTGGCGATTGGAACAACGGTCAATGGCGCGAAGGCATGGATACAAATCGGTGGCTTTGCCTTGCAGCCGGCGGAATTCGCCAAGATTGGTGTCGGTTTGATGCTGGCGAAATACATCTCCAACACCAAAACAAAGTTCAATAGTTGGATGCCGCGTTTGATGGCGGGAGTGATCATAGGCTTACCGGCCGTCCTCATTCTATTGCAACCTGATGTAGGTTCGTTGTTGACGTTCGTTGCCTTCATTCTCGCGCTTTATCGCGAAGGACTCTCCGGTAACATCCTCATCATTGGGCTCGGTGCTATTGTGTTTGGTGTGTTGAGTATTATCACCGGGTTCAATCGTATTACCTACCCGTATTTCGGCGAACAAAGCGGCGTATATGTGTTGATGTCGATTGTATTTGTGTTGGGCGTCATCTTCATGTTCCTCATTCGCAATCTTGTAGTTCCCCGCAATCGCCGTAAGCTTTATCTGATAACGTTTTTGTCGACGGTGGCGGCCATTGGGTTCAGTTATTCAGTCAACTTTCTTGTCGACGGTGTACTTCAAAAGCACCAGAAAACACGCATCTATGTGACACTCGGTTTGGAGGAAAAAGAGGAGGATCGGGAAGGCATGATGTCGGACGCCGAAACGGCTGATGCAGCCTTGGTGACGACGAAGAAGAAGGATGACCCCGGGTACAATGCACGCATGGCGAAGATTGCGGTGGGCAACGGCGGGTTAATCGGTCAGGGCTATATGAAGGGCCCCATGTCGAAGAACAAGTATGTGCCTGAACGTTGGACGGATTTTATTTTCAGTGTAATATCTGAGGAATGGGGATTTTTAGGAAGCACCGCCGTGGTCGCGCTTTTTGTGTTTCTGATTGTGCGCATCATCAACATGGCTGAACGCCAGCGTTCGCAATTCTCCCGCATTTACGGTTATTGCGTAGCATCCATTTTCTTCCTGCATTTGTTAATCAATGTGGGCATGGTTATCGGACTGGCGCCTATCATTGGGATTCCCTTGCCGTTCATGAGCTATGGAGGATCTTCCCTGATGGGATTCACGCTGCTGCTTTTTATCTTCCTGCGACTGGATGCAGAACGATTAAGTGTGTTTCGATAGGATTCCCGATAGCATAGGATTTGACGTCAAACGTCCTGTCGCGCCGGAAATTAACCGCGCAATTTCTCCCGAATCTGCTGCATGAATTTCGACGGAAACACGAAGTTGTTTAATGCTTCGTTTTCGGAGTGCAGGATTTCGTGCTTGTTACCGCGCCAGGATAATTCGCCTTGATAGATAAAGTTGATGTGATCACCGGTTTCCAGCACAGAATTCATGTCGTGACTGATAACAACCGTGGTTGATTTGAATTCGTAGGTGATTTCGCGAATCAGGTTATCAATAACGATTGCCGTTTGGGGATCTAGCCCCGAGTTCGGTTCATCACAGAAAAGATAACGCGGATTCATCGCAATGGCGCGTGCGATACCGGTGCGCTTCTGCATACCACCGGAAAGCTCGCTGGGATATAGCTTGTTCTTTCCCTCGAGGTTTACGCGTTTCAGGCACACATTGACGCGGTCGAGCATTTCACTTTTGCTCATTGAGCTGAACATCTGCAATGGAAAGAGGATGTTTTCTTCCACATTCAGGGAGCTGAAAAGCGCGCTTCCCTGAAACAGCATTCCCATTTCCTGGCGTATGTCCTTGCGATCCCAACGATCGAGAGTTGTGAAGTTGCGATTATCGAAGAAAATCTCGCCCTGATCAACCTCCATCAAGCCAACAATGCACTTGGTCAGCACGGATTTACCCGAACCGCTTCGACCAATGATGAAGTTGACTTTTCCGGGATGAAATTCGGCGCTGACGTTGTTCAGCACCTGGTGTCCTGCGAAACTCTTGGATATGTTCTTAACCTCAATCACAGCAACAGTAGTTGGGTAAGGATATAGTTAGCTACCAGAATCAGTACCATGCTGTATACAACGGCACGCGTGCTGCTAGCGCCTACTTCACGCGGACCGCCATTCGTGTAAAAGCCGTGGTATGCCGATACACTGGTGATGATGAACGCAAAAAAGAAGGTCTTTATCAAAGAGTAACTCACTTGCCACAGTTCAAAGGAATATTGCAAGCCGTATTCGAAATCATTGAGGGAAACGACCCCTGTGGTGAGGCCCACAAACGCTCCTGCCGAGATCCCTATGAACATGGAGAGAATAACCATGAACGGAAAGATGAATAATGCAGCCACGATTTTGGGCAGAATCAAATAGCTGGCGGAATTTATGCCCATGATTTCCATGGCGTCGATTTGTTCCGTAATGCGCATGGTACCGATTTCGGAAGCAATGTTACCGCCCACTTTTCCGGATAGAATCAGACAAACGATGGTGGAGGAAAACTCCAGAATCATCGTCTGTCGAGTGGTAAAACCTATGGTCCATCGCGGAATCCATCCACTGTCAATATTGGCAGCCGTTTGCAGAGTCACAACAGCACCCATGAACAGCGATAACAACGCAACAATGCCCAGCGACTGCAAGCCGATTTTATCAACTTCTTGGATGATTAACTTCCAGTAAATCTTGCGCTTTTCCGGCTTGGTAAACGTGCTTACCATGAGCAGGAAATATTTGCCGATATGGAAATAGACGGATGACATTCTAAGCAAACTTAAGTAAGCGACCGCGGTATTTTGCAAACCGCGCTGTCGGAGTATGCACAGTGAAAAGTGAATGATGCGTGTGATGCGTTAACGCTTGAATTTCGTGCGCAGATATTCCAGCACAAAGGGAACGGCATAGGACCCAAACAGACAGATCGGATAAAACATCCGACTCGACAGCGTTTCGGGTTCCGGCCAGCCAGTCATGGAGAACAGGCTGAATTTCATGAGAAATACGCTGCATGTCAACGCGGTAAACCAGCCCAGCAAGGGCCAGCGGTAGTCTTTTTCAGCGGCGTAAATGAGGAACTTCAACAACGGAGAGGCGCTCCTTACCCAGCCAACAAGGCCGGCAATGAAAAGCAGTGAATAGAGGACAGTGTCTGACATGTAACAGCTTATCTTCGCATGTATATCTCGGCGAAACTATGACATCGAATGTAAAAAAGACCCTTTTCGCGTGTTTAATCGCACTGGCAATAGCTTCCTGTGCTACCAACAAAAAGCGTCGGTGCAATACCTGTCCGAAATGGGAAGACCGAATTGAGTGGACCTCTCAAACCCCGGTTTATGAAGAACAGTACAGATCTGGAAGTCGCCCTTAAGCCATTTCTTCCCGCGGAAGCCTTGGAATTCGCGTGTGAGAAACTGCGCGCATATCCGCATCATTTGGTCATTACCGAACCGCGCTCGACAAAACTTGGTGATTTCACAGCGGATCCGCGTGGCAGTCGCCATGTCCTAACGGTCAATGGCAATCTCAACAAGTACGCCTTCCTCATTACGTTGATGCACGAACTGGCCCACCTCATCACGTATCTCGACCATCGCGATCGTGTGAAGCCGCACGGCGCTGAATGGAAGAGCGCATTTAAACAAACACTGGGTCCGTTTTTACGCAGAAGCGTTTTTCCGGATGACATCGCCAAGGCCATTGCCTCTTACCTGGCTAATCCCGCCGCCTCCACCTGCGCCGATATTCATTTGTCGAAAACACTGGCTCGTTACGACCGGAAGAGTCACCCTGATATTCAGCTGTTGGACGATATTCCGCACAACGCTCGGTTCGTCTATGGAAGAGATCACCGGGTATTCGTTAAAGGAGATCGTTTGCGAACCCGTTATCGTTGCTTTGAAGAAGGAACACGGCATGAGTACTTGTTTAGTCCGCTGGTCAAAATCAAACACCTGAAATAGGGGCAAAAAAGAAAGCCATCCGAACGTTATCGAATGGCTTCCCTTATATACTTGATGTAATTTAGTTCCGCTGTAATTTGAGTGTCTTTGTCTTACCGTCGACTCCGGTGACACGTACCATATAAATTCCGCGCTTAAGGTGCTCTACCGGAATCTCCACGAACTGGCATCCTTCATCAGAAGATTGATGGGTTTGGGTGAAAATCGCTTTTCCTGTTAAATCCATTACACTCAGGGTAAAGGACTCGGTCATGGATTCATCGAAAACCAATTCTATACGACCATCCATCCCTACAATGTGCGCTGAAGAAATCGGATGCTGCGCACGTTCCTGTGCCAAAGCCGCAGAGCAGCTCAACACAAAACCTAGCATCAACATCGCGTATAATTTCTTCATGAGTTTCAACAAAACGTTGATGGGTATACGTCCAACAACGACGCGAAGATACGTTAAAAACCAAGTTTATCAACAATAAATGGCTAATAATTCTAAAATGAATCAGAACTGGAACCTCAACTGGAGGTGTATATCTGAATTGACGACTTCGGTGGGATCTGCTGTTTCTGCAGATATTTCGCGGGTTTGATCATAGAGAAAAGCGCCGTAACGCGCCCAAAAGTCAATACCGCGGGCCACATCGACCTTAATCATTCCGTAAATCCTCGATCCTCGGCCGTAATAAGGCAATATGCTGAAGGCATAAAGCACGTCGTTTTCATATGCGTAAATGCGCGTGTTCCAGTTGGGCGAATCCATCAGCGCATAGCGCAACGAATAGG
>CANHYZ010000128.1 GCA_947464885.1 Flavobacteriales bacterium | reverse complement strand
GGAGCGATGGGTAAGAGCGCACAAATTCCGCTGCATACCTGGCTTCCTGACGCTATGGCGGGTCCAACGCCGGTGTCGGCACTGATCCACGCCGCCACGATGGTAACCGCCGGTATTTACATGGTGGCTCGCAGCAGCAACCTCTACGCAATGACAGAGACCGCCGGTGATCTCATTATGTGGGCCGGTATTCTTACCTCTTTACTCGGAGCAACGATTGCCCTTACTCAAAACGATATCAAAAAGGTGCTCGCCTACTCCACCGTATCGCAACTGGGACTCATGTTTGTAGCCCTTGGTATGGGCGCCTACAGTACGGCTATCTTCCACGTTATCACACACGCATTCTTCAAAGCCCTGTTGTTCTTGGGAAGCGGATCGGTGATTCACGGGATGGGCGGCGAGCAAGACATCCGCCGCATGGGTGGTTTGAAAAAACACATGCCGACAACGCATCTCACGTTCCTCATCGGTACCATTGCCATTGCCGGTATTTTCCCTTTCGCCGGTTTCTTCTCAAAAGATCAAATCATCGCCGTTGCTTTCGAAGAAAACAAATTGATGTTTGTCTTAGGTCTGGTTGTCAGCGCGTGCACAGCGTTCTACATGTTCCGCCTGTACTTCCTGACCTTCACCGGGAAGTTCCGCGGCACCCATGATCAAGAACATCACTTGCACGAGTCGCCGGCGGTAATGACCATTCCGCTTGTCGTTCTTGCCGTGCTATCAGTGGTTGGCGGTTTCATCGGCTTACCACATGCTGTAGGTGAATCGATGCACATGCATTGGCACTGGCTCGACCATTACCTGGAAAGCACCGTCGTGATGCCCGCCTTGCACATGGATTTGAACACAGAAATCATGTTGATGCTTACCGCTACGGTCATTGCCATCGGAGGAATCTACTACGCTTGGTTGATCTATGCCAAGCGCGGGGAGCAAGCTTTAGAAGACAAACAAATTACATCGGCCTCTCACAAGCTGCTGCTCAATAAATACTGGTTCGATGAATTGTATAACGCCATCATTCGCAAACCGGTTGATGCGATTAGCGCGGCATTGAACAAAGTAGTGGAACCCAAAATTGTTGACGGACTGGTAGAAACCACCGCCGCTTCGCCGGACGCTGCAGGAAGCAAATTGCGTCTGCTGCAATCGGGAAGTCTGTTCTTCTACATTCTCATTTTCATCACCGGATTAATCGCACTTCTCCTCTATATCTAAACCGTATGCTCACACTTCTACTCTTAGCCATACCTCTTCTAGGCGCAGGACTGCTCTTCGCCGGCGGTGCCAAAAATGCGCGAACCATCGCTCTGGCCACCGGTATCGTGGAATTACTGGCTGTACTCGGGGCTTGGGGACTTTCAGCACAAGGCCAAACCGAATTGCTCAGCTTCGACCGCGAGTGGATCGGACCACTTGGAATTTCCTATGCTTTCAATCTCGATGGCATCAGTATCGTGATGGCTTTGCTTGTTGCATTGCTGTTGCCGCTCATCGTCTATGCTTCGTTCAATCGCATTTACAAGCACCCACACTATTTCTACGGTTTAATGATGCTCATGGCAGCCTCCATGATGGGCGCGTTCACAACGACCGATGGATTGCTGTTCTATGTGTTCTATGAGTTTGCACTCATCCCGATTTACTTCATGATTTTAAACTGGAGTGAACACCCAAACAAATCGGCCATCACGCTGAAGTTCTTCATCTATACCCTGTTTGGTAGTTTGTTTATGCTCGTTGCACTATTGTACCTATACAACACTGCAGGATCATTCAACATGGAAGCGCTCTACGCGGCAGGAAGATCCATGTCGGGCACCGAGCAAGGTTGGTTGTTTGCCGGTTTCTTCATTGCATTTGCGGTGAAAATCCCCGTGTTTCCATTGCACTCCTGGCAGCCATCGACGTATGACGCAGCACCAACTGCCGGCACGATGTTGCTCGCCGGTATCATGCTGAAAATGGCCACCTACGGTTTGATTCGCATCGTTGTTCCGGCGCTTCCCGAAGGCGTAACGGAATATGGCACATGGGCACTGGTGCTCTCTGCCATCAGCGTGCTCTACGCATCCGGCATGGCCATCGCTCAGCAGCGCTATAAGTTGCTCCTGGCTTGGTCGTCCATCGCTCACTTAGGTGTTCTCAGCGCGGGTATTCTCTCCGGCAACGCCCAAGGCCTGCAAGGCGGCGTGATGGAGATGCTTTCACATGGTATTTTATCGGTAGCGTTATTCTTCGTTTACGACATTATCGAAAGCCGTCTCAATCATGATCACATGGATAAAATGGGTGGCATCCGAGAAGTAAATCCACTTTTCGCGTTCTTGTTTTTTGCCCTTGTTATGGGATCGGTAGCTCTTCCGCTGACCAGTGGTTTTGTTGGTGAATTCCTCTTGCTCCTGGGCTTCTATCAGGTAAGTCCATGGCTCACCGCAGTGGCAGGACTCACCGTAGTGCTCGGCGCTGTATATATGCTGCGTGCATTTCAAGTGATGATGCTCGGATCAGCTTCCGAGAGCATGCGTCAATTTGCGCCGCTCACCAGTCACGAAAAGACCATGCTCGGCATCTGCGTGGCACTGGTGATTGCATTGGGTATTTATCCCGACCCCATCCTTTCTCTTGCTAATCCAACCGTTGAATCTCTCTTACAAGGCCTTAACCGATGAAAGAACTTTTAATTATTTCCCTTTTGGGAATCGCAGTACTGGCGCTGGATATTTTGAAAATGCGCAAGATGGTCATGCCGGTCATTGTCCTCGGTTTGCTCGGACTTATCGGCGTTAGTACCGCCGATTGGGGTCGCAATGAAGTTCCATTTGCCGCTTACGGTGGAATGCTTACGTTCGACAATACCGCCCTCGCTTTTACCATCATCTTCGCGTTGCTTGGTGTTTTCTGGATCATACTCGCGGGAGATTATTACGCAGCGTCAACATCGAAACGGACCGACATCTTTGCGCTGGTCCTATTCAGTATGTGCGGTGCTGTTGTGCTCTCTGCCTACACCAATCTGGTCATGCTCTTTTTAGGCGTGGAAATTTTATCGATACCCGTTTACGTACTCGCTGCCAGCAACCGGAAAAATGTGTTGAGCAATGAGTCCGGTTTTAAATATTTCTTCCTGGGTTCATTGGCTTCAGCCGTTCTATTGTTCGGAATTTCCCTCACTTACGGTGCGGTTGGCTCTTTCGATCTGCAGTCTATTCAACAACACCTGGAAGGCGGATATTACAGTCCAATGCTCTTGATGGGAACAGCTATGATGCTGGTTGGATTCACCTTTAAGATCTCCGTTGCACCCTTTCATTTTTGGGCACCGGATGTTTACCAAGGTGCTCCTACGCCTATCACGGCATACATGGCCACTATTGTGAAGGGTGCTGCCTTCGCCGGGATGTACAAACTGTTCGGCTCAGCTTTGCAACCACTGCCTACAGCCTACATCACAGCCATGGTATTGATGGTTGCGCTGACACTGATTGTAGCCAACCTCATGGCATTGGTACAAACCAACGCCAAGCGCATGCTGGCATTTTCAGGTATTTCACATGCCGGTTTTATGTTGGGCTTTATCATCGCAGCCTCTACCACGCCGCCCGTGTATCTGATGTACTACACGCTAACCTACGGTGTGGCCAGCATGGTCGCATTCTTTGTGGTGCAGCAAGTGGCAGCCATTCAAGCTGACGATGACTCTGTAGATGCATTCAAAGGCCTTATTAAGCGCAGCCCGGTGATGGCGGTAAGCATGACCATTGCGCTGCTGAGCATGGCCGGTATTCCTCCGTTGAGCGGATTCCTTGCGAAATACTACGTTATCACGAACATGATTGCACATGAGCACATGTCACTCGTGATTATCATGATTCTGACCTCGGCCATCGGAGCCGTTTATTACCTCAAGCTCATCGCGCACATTTTCACGCCGATTGAAAACGCCGGCCGCATTATGATCAGCGACTCCATGCGACGCACGTTCATCGTGCTTTCGTTGCTGACGATTGTGCTGTTCTTTGCTGCAAGCCTGCTGGAAGTGATATAGTGACTAATGACAAATGCCTAGTGACAAATGACCAATGGCCAATGGCCAATTATTAGTCATTTGTCACTAGTAATTTGTCATTAATACAGGCTGCTAAAACCCAAGCAACACCTTCTCGAAACTATCTCTTTCGCTTAGACCCATTTTTTCAATGATGCGGTATTTGCGCACGTAAACACTTCTGGATTCGATGCTTAAGAGCGTTGAAATCTCCTTGGTGTTGAGGTTCATCCGGCATAAGGTGCAAAATTGAATATCGGCTGTGGAAAGCCCGGGATATTTCCGTATCAATTCGGAGGCAAAGGTGGGATGCAATGCGTTGAATTGTGACACCATGAAGCCCAGGCCCTTCTTCTCCTCCTTGGCTCTTTCGAATTGATCTAATAGCTCCTTTCTCCGCTCCTGCTGCTGCTCCATTACCAATTGCTCCAATTGAGCGCGAAGCTCGGCGGCATCTTCGACATTCCGCATAAGTTCTGCCTTTTGCTGCTGCACAAGCTGTTCACGCAATTCCTTTTCCTTTTCGGCCCACTCTCTTTTTTCACGCTGAAATTGCAATTCCTGTTCTTTTGCTTGCAAGGTTTTGTCCTTTGCAAGCGACCGCTCACGAAGTCTCTTGAGCAACAGGATCAGCATTGTAAATACCAAAGCTGAAATAGCAATCGTTAGATACAGCTGTTTCTTTTTGAGTAGTTCCTTTTCCTTGAGCACTTCGTTTTCGCTCACGAGCAAATCTTGCTCGGCCTGCTGGCGTTCAAACTGGTATTCGGCTTGAATCTGGGCAGCCGCATGCAGTTTATTGTCGCTCGCCACGCTGTCGCCAAGGCTGATGATTTCAAGCGTATAATCAGCTAATTCAGCGGTCGACATATCCTTCCAAATGAAGGGCAACGCCGCTTTTTTAAATTCAAATTGAATCTTTCGATCCGCTGATTCCAGCGTAGTATTCAAAACCGGACTCTGAAGCAGTTGCTTGGCTTCCGCATCTCCTCCGGTTTCCTTCAAGGCATTTAGACAATCAATTGCACACTCCGGCAGTGCCAATGAATTTTGCTTCTCGAGTAACGCGAAAGCAGAGCGGTAATAGGTTAACGCCGTGTCGTATTGCTCTGTCGACGCGTTTAGCTTCCCTATATAGAATAAAACCCACGCCTTCAGTTCATCGTTTTGAAGCTGTTCAGTAAGTGGCAGCAACTTTTTGAGAATACTATCCGCCTCCTGCGGCTGTCTCATATTCATGTAAGCCTCTGCGAGCGGTAAACCGGCACGCACATAACCATCAATGTCATTGAGCGAATCGAGCTGTGGCATTACGAGCCTAAACTCCCGAATGGCAAAGGGATAGTTTTCACATTTTACATAGGCTTCAGCGAGGTTGACCCTCAACTTTACGGCCGTGTAGGGAACCCGCGGATCCTTTATACTCGCCAACTTGATGGCCTCCAGGGCTTCCAGAAACAGCGAGGTAGCTTTAAAATATTCCCTCCGGTCAAGAGTCAAACTGGCATATTCCTGCAATGTAACCGCCGAGAGAAACTTGTTCTTCCAAATACTGTCGTTCAATTGCAGCGATAACAGAATAGATTCTTCTGCGAGTTTCCAATTGCCTTTGAGTCGATATAAGACGGCCAGCGTCTTTAAGGAGGAGGCCTTTACTATGGATTGGTCCGACAACAGCTGCATGGATTCCTTCGCAGCCCAAATACCCGAGTCAAGCTGGTTGGTCATACCCAAGGCTATAGACCAGTTAAGGAACACTTCTCCCATTGTGCTGTCGGGAATACCCGACCGATTCATGACGATGCCCATCAGTTCGGATTTGACCGCAACCGGGTTTTGGTAGACCACTTTTGCCAGCTCATCCATTCGTTGATTGAGCTTTTCGGTCGAGGTCTGGGCAACCATGGTTTCAACCAACACCACGCACAAAAGCGGGCATAAAGTCCACCTCAGTATAGCCATTTTAGCGTTTCCAATCATCTTATTAGCCTGAAAATAGTGCTACAAATTTACCACATCCCCTTGACCAATCAAACTTAAATCCCTGTATATAAAACACTTGAATTCACTGTAGCACATTTGTAGTAACAACAAAGCAGAGGTATTACGCTAAATTCGTCCAAAACCTCCTTTCGGAGGTGCGCTAATCTAACCATAAACGCCATTAACTCCACTCAACTATGAAATACCGGTTTTTCCTATTCGCGCTACTTTTTGCGGTCAATTATGTAAAGGCGCAAAACACACAAACCTTTACCTTTCAAGGATTTG
>CANHYZ010000127.1 GCA_947464885.1 Flavobacteriales bacterium | reverse complement strand
GCAGTGAGGCCGTGTCGCCGATGCAAATCTCGTCATCTCCCACGGGTCCTGTAAATGAGTTGCAATCGAAAATGGTGTGATAGGTTTGGTTGGTGTAAATCGCAGGGTTTTCGTCGAAATAGATGAGCGCCTGATTGAGCAGCACGGTTCCTGCCGGCAAGTCGGTGCGCGCTCTCAGTCTAAAGTGGAAGGAACGCATGGAACCCACGGGATCACTAGCGCTGTCAGGTAGTTGAATGTTGTTAAGCTCGTATTCTAGAATGCCGGTTTCATAATCAACATCCCCGGGGTCGTGTAAACACCCCACCTCAAGCGCTAGTGGGAATGCCTGTTCAAAGGAGTTAAAATCCCATACAGTCGAGTCTAACGGAATATCGATGTGAACGTTGGTTGCAGCAGCATTCCCCAGATTCTGAAAACGTACGCGGAACAAGACGGTATCACCGGCTTCGATGAAGTGATTATCGGTATACCCTAATGGACGCGGAGTCAGGTCATTCGGGTCATATGCACAAGTGACCTCGAGGTTTTGTGTCCAGGTTTGATCAACGACAATTGTTCCGCTCTCGTCGTAGATCAAGACACTCATCGTAAACGGATAGGAATTACCAATGAAATCGACTCCGGGTCCTTCCACAAAATATGAGAAGACGTTTTCCATGCCGGTGGTGTAATTGAGGAACTGCCAGATACCTGAGCCCGGAGTGGAAGAAGCCATGGGCGTAATGAATGTATTTGCAGGTATTGGCGTGAACATTTCATCGCACTCAATCGTGATAAATCCGTTGAGCGTTGGCATTCCGGTGTTTTGGATGTATACACCACCAATATGACCTTCGGTGCAATGCAAAATGTCGAGAGGCCCCGCGTAAGACAGCACCTGCGCTGAAGGATTGGGCGTTGGAATGACGCACGAACCGTCATCGCATCCCGCTGCCGGATTGTAGTTGATTGCATTGGGATCGGTGCAATCAGGATAGACACATGAGCCGTCGTCGCCCGAAGCCCAAGGGTTGTAGTTGCATCCGAATATGTTGGTGCAGCCCGGTCCACAAATGACACCGCCCGTGCTGAAGTTAGTTCCGAGTAGATCAGTAGCAGCGCCGCTGATTGATTCTCCTGTAATGCCGGTAAGTGTCCATGATATTTCGTTGTCGTTTGTGCCCCATCCGGCGATTATCGTGTAACACCCATCGGGAAGACAGACCGCTGCTGTGCCGCTACTGCCATCGGGAAGGCTTACTGCCGCAACAAGATTTCCTATGGCGTCCATAATCGTCGCTGATGCTCCATTCCAGCCATCAGCCCCGGAATCGTTCATCGTTATGGTCACGCAATTGTGAAAACAACATTGTGTAGGATCACTAATCGTTGCATCTGCGTTGAAGTTACAAGCGGCAGGATCGGTGCAGCCGGTGATGGGAATGCCAAAATCACCAAAGAGTTGTGCAACTTCTTCTTGTGTCAGTGCGCGGTTCCAGATGCCGATGTCGTCGAGAAACCCGTTGAAAAAGCGCCAAAGCGTTCCTTGATTATTATCGCAACCGAAAAACAGATTATTGGTTGTTGGGCATAGCGCACCGCTTATTCCATTGCCCGCGATAAGATTGCCGTTTAGGTATAGTAACTGTCCATTGATCTCATCATGAATAAAGGTAAGGTGATACCATTGGTCATATTGAAGTGCGTTGTTGTCTGACGAGAGCCAAGTTGGACTTGTGCTATTGTATTGTGACCCCCCAATAATGCTATTAACAGAGTTATCTGTATAGAGTAAATAGGAGTCACTATTATTCCCACACGCAATACCCTGCCACCATTTCGCTAGAATTGACGAGTATCCACTCGCTATATTGTTGCTAGGGATTTTAATCCACGCTGAAATGCTTAAGCTAGTAGGACTCAAGGATGACGAGTTGACAATTTCTATATAATCTTCTTGGCCATTGAAATAAAAAGCCTGTTCGGATATTCCAAACCGATCCTCCGCCAACGTCGCACCATTCACCACACCATTGTTTTCATTTCCACTCTCATCATTCGCGTTGCCGCAGAAGGGCCAGTAGCCGACGAGGCCGTTTTGTAGGTTGCCATCTAAAGAGGCGCAGCTCAATACGGTGCCGGCACAAGCGCAATCAGCGCCCAGAAGGTCGTTGGTTGTACTTTCGTTGCCATCATCACACGCATCACCCGCAAACGTGCAGGAGCCATCCTCTTCTGTTGCGTCCGGATTGTAATTGCACGCAAGTGGTTCGGTGCAACCGGCAACAAGTTGCGTGAAGCTGCCATACAGCAGCGCGACTTCTTCAGCGGTGAGGGCGCGGTTCCAGATGCCGATGTCGTCCAGTTTACCATTAAAATGAAAGAAAGATTCATTATTGGCAATCCAATTATACACTTCTATCACTCTGCCAAACAGCATTGGTGTGCTCTGTGTATTCAAAACAGTCTCTGGACCAATGTCAGTTAAATCGCTCATGACCCATGTTCCATCCAGATACATTTGCGTGGACCACGCATCAACTCCCTCGCAGGTAATTGTGATATTATGCCAATTATCCGACAAGTTTTGTTGGTTAGTAGTATAATTCCAGAGTTGATCGTTATTAAACTCTATCCCTGTCTCTTTAACAAGCAGGTCATTTAATCCCCCCCCTTCATCTGTGATTGCCCCATATGATAATACCCCATAACCATCTGTAATTCCAACTGTCGGTGTAAGGTAAACCCACGCAGTAAATGATCTGGCTGAATTACCTGTAGGGATGGTATTATTCGTGCATTCAATGTAATCATCTATTCCATCGAACTGATAAGCACTCCCTACATTCCCAAACCGATCCTCCGTCAACGTAGCGCCATTCACCACACCATCATTCCCATTCCCACTCTCATCATTTGCGTTGCCGCAGAAAGGCCAGTAGCCGACTAGGCCATCGGCCAAGGAGCCTGATAATGGCAGACAACTAAATGGTGTGGCCTGCAAAGGGTCGATTGACCACCATTCGGTGCTCCAGCCGGGGCCACCACATCCGGCGTATAGTTGATTGTTCAGATAAAAACCGGATACATAATTGCGGTTTGCGGGGAAGCTATTCAGTTGTGTGAATGTTTCGGTGAGGGGGTCAAACTTCCAAAAATCATTATTGAATACAGGCTCTTCCTGTGATTCTCCACAGATGATGAAGCCATGGCTATCCGAAGCAGCTCCCTTGGCTGCATAGCGCGGTAGCCCCGGAAATCCGCCCGATATTTCTGTCCATGTGTCCTGTATCGGGTCGTATTTCCAGAAGTCATTAAAGAAAGGTGGGGTATCCGGATAGCCCAGACCAAAGTATCCGGTGCCGTTGATTGAAAATGCTGTTGCCGTTGAGCGCGCCGGACCGGGAAAACTCGCCAACATTTCCCAAGCGCCCGTCACACAATCATACGAAACAACATGGTTGCTGAATGTTACAATGTAAGCCTTCGAACCAATCATGAAGCACGATGCGCTCCAAAAATTGACACCTGCCGGTGCACCTGAAATTTCAGTCCATGTGTCTACGGATGGGTCATAGGCATACAAAAGCGAATCGGAATCGCCGTTGTATTCTCCTAGACCGTAATAGACAATATCGTCGTATTGAAATGCGATGGTCTTGCTGCGCAATTCACCAGGATATGGTGCAATAGCTGACCAGCTCTGATCAGTCGGGTCGAAAGACCAGCATTCATTTGTCCTTCCATCGGCCGTCTCTCCTCCGAACACGTAACCGTGTGTCGACGTCTGGGTGGATGCAGCGCCATATCGCGGAGTTCCCGGTAGGTTAGGTTGCTGAGTCCAGTTTTGAGCTGCTACTGCTATGCAAGAAATTACTAGCAGTGCGGTTGCGAAAAGTGTCTTCATGGTAACTTGTTGTTCTAGGTTAATCTTATCGTTTGCGCAAATCTTGCGATACATAAGCATTCGGGCATAAATCGTTCGCGCAAACGGGCGTGTTTGGTTAGTAAACGTAAAAATAGGGGCGAATGGCCAATGACGAGTGGCGAATGGCGAGTGGCGAATGTGTGGAAGACCGGAATGGTTAATTGGGGGTGGTTGGGTGGTCAGCGAGACCCATCCCCAACCCTTCCCAAAGGGAAGGGAGGCTCCTTCTCGCTGGGTGTCTTTTTCGGAAGTAAAGGTTTTGCGTTATATAGCCGACCCATCCCCGACCCGTCGCAAAGGGAAGGGAGGCTCCTTCCGGTGAAGGATCTTCTGTGAAATCTGTAGGCTCGGAATCATACGGGTTAAGTAATCAAGAGGGTTCTCCCTTCCCTTTGGGAAGGGCCGGGGATGGGTTTTCTCATCCAAAGCGCACCGCAGTGCGTCGTTACCCCTGACCCGCAACACAAGCTGCCCGCATGGCAAAGTATAGGGCGTTCATCCGTCGTAGGGCGACGCACTGCAGTGCGTCGCTACCCCGGCTTTTGGCGAAGCACTCGACATTCGCCACTCGCCATTCAACACTAGTCACTTGTCATTCGTCACTGGTCATTATCCAAGATCGCTTCCATCGGCAAGAACAACCTTACCAACGTGCCCTCGGCCGGAACAGCCTCTTCGCTGCGGTCGATGATGGCAATGCTGAACGTGCTGCCCGACAACGCACTGAGGATGCTCAAACGCTCCTGGTTCATCTTCAACGCCAGACTTTCATGCCCCTCGCGCTTGCGACCCGCAGCCTTCTTCAAGCCAATCCCGTTGTCTCGGATCTCCACCTCGAAGTGCTTACCAATGGCGCGCAACGAAATATCAATGTGACCGCCATGATCCTTCGGCAAAACACCGTGTATAACAGCGTTCTCCACATACGGCTGCAACAACATCGGCGGAATCGAAATATCATACTGCTGCAAATCCTCCATGCCATGAATGCTGTATGTGAGCTTATCTCCAAAGCGCAACTTCTCCAGCTTCAAATACAACTCCAAGCGCTCCATCTCTTCATCGAGCGATACCAAAGCCTCCAGATTATTCTCCAAATTCATGCGGATCAACCGCGAGAAATCCGTCAAAAACTCATTGGCCAACTCCGGCTGATTGCTGTTGATGAAATGCTGAATCGAATTGAGTGAGTTGAAGATAAAGTGCGGATTCATGTTCGCATTCAAGGCCTGCTGACGCAACTCCGACATCTTCGCACGCTGCACCAAACGGTCGCGCTTGCTGCGATAAAACCAGAGGAACCCGAAACCAATAGCTCCCAGTAAGATCAGGACAATCAGCGAACGAAACCACCACGTAGCCGTGAAATGTCGCTCAATCACAAAGCGCACCGCAGTTGCCTCACCCCATAAACCATCTTCATTTAAGGCACAGACCTCAAACGTATAATCACCCGGCGGCAACGCCCAGAAATCCACCGTGCGCGAATTCGTTTCCACCCATTTATCGGTCAAGCCCATCAAGCGATAGCGATACGTGGTATTCGAACCCGTGCGGAAGTTGAAACTCAAAAAGGTAAAACGAACATCGTTCTCATCCCAGCCCAGGGTAATGTCGCCGATGATGTCCATATGCTTGTCGCCCACCGACAAATGCTCCACGTAAACCGGCAATGAAGCCGCACGCAAGGAGGCCGCGTCAGGATTGAAAATGCACATGCCATTGCCCGTTGCGGCGTAGAATTTCTCATCGTCATACAACAGGTCAAACACCTCCGTTGTCGGTAAACCCTTTTGGTAATTGACCTGGAAATACGTCCATTGCTTCGGGTCATTGCCCAACGCGTTGATACACTGCATGCCTTTCGACGTGCCCACCCAGATGCGGTTGTTGCCATCAATCGCCATGCATTCTATGGTGTTCGACAACAATCCGTTTTCTTCATTGGCGATAAACGTCGCTCCGGGTTTATAAAACACAATCCCCTTGCCGCGCGTGGCCACTAAAAGATAATCGCCCCATTGCAAAAGGTCGGAGATAGAAGCCTTGATGAGGCTAT
The DNA here is from genome assembly GCA_947464885.1 of Flavobacteriales bacterium. Lineage (GTDB taxonomy): Bacteria > Bacteroidota > Bacteroidia > Flavobacteriales_D > Sanyastnellaceae > JAIBBG01. Next base: position 375 of record CANHYZ010000127.1, on the reverse strand, counting down.
TTACCTCGGTAATGGCTGTGGCCACGTTGTTTTCAAAGAGAAACAAACCGTCGTTGCTTCCCAGCCACAACTTGCCCGATGGATCTTCATACAGCGCAGGTGTGCGCGACTTGTAAACGGCAGTATCCACGCGCTGCCAGCCAACGTTGGTGTCGTAAAATGCGAGACCATCCGCCAAGGCAAACGCCGCACGACCATCCGACAATAAGATACTCTTGCGCACCACGGCATTGGTATCGAGTGCAGCGACCAATCGCCCATTCATTTCCTGCAACTGCGGACTCTTGCCGCGAATCATGCGGCCATTCGGCATGAGCGTAAAGTCAAACGAAAGGCCTGTCAAATCCACCGGCGTTACGGAGCGCAAACTGTCGT
>CANHYZ010000126.1 GCA_947464885.1 Flavobacteriales bacterium | reverse complement strand
CCAGATGAGCGGTTTCGGTGGAATGATATCGTTTACACTTAAAAGCGACTCGTTTGATGATGCCAGCGAACTTGCGCAGGCTTTGCGTGTTTTCTCGCTAGCTGAATCACTTGGCGGCGTTGAATCGCTTGTTGGTCATCCGGCTTCCATGACGCACGCATCCATTCCTCGTGAAGAGCGCATCAAAACGGGATTGGTTGATTCGCTCCTTCGCTTGAGCGTTGGTGTAGAAGACATGGAAGACCTGATTGATGATTTGCGTCAAGCGCTGGATAAAGTGAAGTAGTTAGCATCACCATCGAAATGATTAATAAGAAAGTCGCAATTGTTGGAGCCGGTTTAGTGGGCAGCTTATGGGCTGTTTATATGGCCAAGCGCGGATACCAAGTCCATGTGTTTGATCGCCGTCCGGATATCCGCAAAATGAAAATAGTGCAGGGCAAGAGTATTAATCTCGCGCTCAGTGACCGTGGTTGGAAGGGATTGGAGGGCGCCGGCATTGCTGATGTAATTCGCGAAGTGGCCATTCCCATGCACGGTCGAATGATGCACGCTGTCGATGGAAAGCTGACTTACCAGCCCTATGGCAAAGAAGGACAAGCGATTTACAGTGTGTCGCGCGGCTTGCTCAATCAAACGTTGTTGAAGTGCGCGGCTGAGCACGCCAATGTCACGTTTGCATTTCAGCACCGTTGCAAGGATGTTGATCTCGATACCAACACGCTTGTCTTTCACGACGAAGTTTCAGGTCAGGAAGTGCGTGATTCATTTGATCAGGTTTTCGGAACCGACGGTGCTTTCAGCGCTGTGCGCTCGCGCCTGACGCGCCTTGATCGCTACGATTATTCGCAGAACTATCTTGATCACGGCTATAAGGAATTGGAGATTCCTGCGCATGCCGATGGCACACATCAGCTTGACAGCGCTTGTTTGCATATCTGGCCGCGCGGTGAATTCATGATGATTGCCTTGCCGAATGTGGATGGTTCGTTTACCTGTACACTGTTTATTCCGTTCGAAGGTGAACATGCCCTGGCCAATTTGAAAACGCCTGAAGCCGTCAGAGCATTTTTTGAGGAACACTTCCCGGACGCCGTGCCGATGATGCCGGAACTCGTTGATGACTTTTTTGCCAACCCGGACGCGAGTTTGGTGATGACGAAGTGCTATCCCTGGCATTACAAGGATCGTGTGTGTTTGATGGGCGACGCTGCGCATGCCATTGTGCCATTCTATGGTCAGGGCATGAATGCAGGGTTTGAAGATTGCACGTATTTGAATGCCTTGTTGGATGAACATCACGATGATTTCGCGAGCGTCTTGCCCGAATACACACGTTTGCGCAAACCGGCAGGTGATGCTATTCTGCAGCTTGCCTTGAACAATTACATTGAGATGCGCGATAAAACGGCTGATCGTGAATTCCTCTTGCAAAAGCGAATCGAAGGTCGCTTCAGTGAGAAGCATCCGCAGCTCTGGAAATCGCTCTATGAGCAGGTTTCGTTTTCTCATACACCCTACCAGGAAGCTTTACACAATGGCCATCGTCAACAAAAGATTATGGACCGCGTGATGGAGATGGAGGATATTGAAACCAAGTGGGACTCGGAAGAAGTGGAACAGCGCATGCTCAAACTGCTTGAGATTCACAAATAAAGGTTGTTAACTGTGTTGTCTATGCTGCTTCGCGTAATGCGATAGAAGCTAGATTCGAGTTATGCGAATTCTCTTTTCATTGTGTTTCATATTACTTGTCGCTGTGGCTGATGCCCAGCGAGAGCCGCGTGCGATTTTCGTTCCCGGAGGACAATTCAAGAACACGGGATGGTTTTTCTCGCCCGGGGTAGCTTCTATGATGCCAACTCCGCGTACGGAGCAGCTCACGGGTTATGATAATCAAGCTATCCCCGACACGATTTATTCCGGAGAGTTTTCCCGCGATGGGCAGTGGGGGCTTTATCTGGAAGGTGGGCGACATCATTTCACTTCTGGTCGTGGCCCAATCGATCACTGGGAATACGGAGTGAACTATAAAATGCTGCGCGGCTCGGAGGAATTTGCCGGGTTTCTTTATGGTAATGATAGCGCTATTGCTTATGCATCGCAGGCTTCTTTCAGTGACAGTTACCTTGGCGCATTTGCGAATTTCAACAACATTCTACAAGTTGGCGACAGAGTCTGGATTCAAAACGGATTGGGGATAAACGTGGATTACGGACTATTCCAACAGCGTGGAGGAACCGGTGTTATGGGTGCCGATTGGTTTTTCCCGGCTGATTTTCCCGTGCAAGCGCATTACAAGTTTGGAATAGGATGGAAGCCGGAACCGGGCATATTCATCATGCCGTTTATTGAAACACCCCTGCTTAATTTACTGCCGTGGGAAGGTCCTCAGGGCACGCTTCCGTACTACACAGGACGATACCGTCCATGGTTGATTTCGTTGCGCATTCAATGGTTGTTGAAAGTGCCCGCAAGAGAATGCGATAATCAGCCCGGCCGCAATGTTGATTTATCCAAGGGAGGGAAGCACAGCGATAACGATCTGTTTGGTCCTGATGCCCGCAAAATGAAGCGGAAAAAGAAGGGCTTTTTTCACTTTTTGAAACGGTCCTGACACAGTTCGATCAAAACACCGTTGCTTGATTTGGGATGCATGAACGCAATGAGCTTGTCGTCAGCCCCGGCCTTAGGTTCATCATGAATCATAACATAACCGAGTCCTTTCAAGCGTTCGATTTCCGAGAAAATATCTTCGACGTCGAAGGCGATATGGTGCATACCTTCTTTGTTTTTCTCTAGAAACTTCGCAATAGCACTATCGGGTGATGTGGCCTGCAAGAGTTCAATTTTGCTCTCGCCCACTTGAAAGAATGACGTGAGTACGTTTTCACTTTGAACCAATTCCTCTTTGTACGGTGCAACACCGAGGATGTCTTGAAAGAGTTTGTTTGAAGCAGAAAGGTCTTTAACGGCAATGCCGATGTGTTCGATTTTACGCAGCATACCTTATTTCTTCTCTACGATAGAACCTACCTTGTTGTCAAAGTTCACGTAGTATTTTCCTTTAAAATATTTCGAAGCATCGATGTATTGGCCGCGTCCTGAGGTCACCATTGCGCCAAATTCGCTGACTACTTCAAAATCGGTTTCAGCTGAGAATTCGATGCGGTCTGATATCTTCATGTTCTTGATTTTCACCTCCGGAGCGGCGCTCTCAACTTTGAATTCTTCGCTGGCATGCTGACCCTTATAATCCATCTGGTAGATGCGGAACGTATTCAAACCGCTGTGCAGTTTGGCCGGAAAGGAGTAGGTGCAGGTTTCCGGTTTTCCTTGTCCTTTCAGTTCACCGATTTTAATCCACTTGTTCCATTTGAATTGTTCAATGACGAAGGTGAGAGCGGCACTTTCGTTTTCTGTAGTCCAGGTCATTCCTCCTGCCGGGTCTATGTTCATTGAGCTTACCGTATAGGTGCTGTTGGGATAGATGACTTCCGGGTTTAGAATTTTCACGTCGCAGTTTTCTTTGCAGCGCAAAACAATTTCCAAGGCATCACCTTGAGCGAGTTTCCAGGTGGCGAGGTCAACGGCGAAGGATGCGGAGTTCACTTGATCGGCAGTCACGTTGCCGTTGACGAGCACTTCGAAAACGCAGTATCCGGCGCCATCTGCAGTCATTGGGTTTTTTACATAGAGGTCTTTGCCTTGATAAATGCCGCTGATAATCACAACTTCTGCTAGAAGGTTTGATGCGAAAGAAGCGAGCATCAAAAGAAGGAGAATTCTTTTCATGGGTAAACTGTGGAGGTAAGCAATTGAATTACAACAACGAATGTAATCAATTCTCTCACAGAAATGAAGGAGCCCTGGTTCTAGAATTGAACAGAAGCCAGCGCACTGCGCATACGCAGGACCTGAGGTAGATCAAAATCTGCATCATGTGCCGTTTGAAAGGTGTAATTCTGATCACCCACTTTCAAGTGCTGAATCAAGCGGTAGTCATAGATGCTACCGTCGGGAAGTACACGTGAGAATACAATGGATTCATCTTCGTCATCCAATACACGGTATTCAAACAAGCGGTCATTGCTTTGTTCGATTTCCAGGTCGTTGACGGGAGTCTGGTTTTTGCGTGCTATAATATTGAAATCATTGCCGCATCGAATATTGAGTTGCTCTCCACCTTGGCATAGTTCGAAGGTAGGCTGATGGCTGATCATGATATCCTTCGGCATCACAATGCGAAAGTCGAAATCACCCTGATTGACGTGAAACAGCGAGTCGTTCGCTTGTAGCTTAAGTGCCGCGCGTTCGCTCCGTGCACCGGGAATGATGCAAGCCGACAGTGATGCAACAATCAGCAACAGCAGGATATAGGGTGTTTTGCGCATGGTCAAACGAATTTGAGACCTTCTACGCAAGGAATCGGCGCAATGTTACGATTCGTAAAAAACGAGGTAAACCGCAAGCAGAACGAGGCCCATGGCGGCAAAGTGATTCCAACGCAGTGTTTCGTGTCTGAAGAAAATGACCGTAAAAACCGTGAAGACAATCAACGTAATTGCCTCCTGAATAACCTTAAGTTGAACGAGGCTGAATGGACCGCCGAGTTCTTTCGAACCGATACGGTTGGCGGGAACCTGAAGGATGTATTCGAAAAACGCAAGCCCCCAGCTGATAAGAATAATGGCGAGCAGCCCTAAGTTCTTACTCCACTCAAACGACTTGAATTTGAGATGACCATACCAGGCGAGCGTCATGAACACATTACTCGCCAACAGCAAAAGGATGGAGTAAAGCGCCTTCATGATTAGTTCGTGATATACAGCATAGGGTCGCTGAAGGTGATTTGGTAGGTTCTTAATGGGAAGCTTGTCGGCCCCTTGACAATTGATCCGTCCATGATGAGCCATTGCGAATCTGAGCACGGATCGGAGATAATTACATTGTCCGGGTTCACGATGACTGCGCAGTTGTTTTCCGGTTCGAAAGCACTATGGCGTTCGATGGCGGTGAATTCGGTAAGGCTATTCCGGAAAACAATGATGCCCCTGGATCCGCCGGTGATGTAAACCCAACCCGAGGGAACGCTGAGGTTGAAAAAATCGGGTTGATTGATGTTGATGGCGATGTTGACCGGCACGTCCGGCACGCGCGACATGTTTCTGTCGCGGCAACTGAAGAGCGAAAGGAGGGTAAGTAAAAACAGAGAGAACCGTCGCATGCGTCGAAGATAATGCAGATCACAGCACGCTGCGCTTGCTGATTCCCGGCACATATTCTTTCAGATAGAACGGCTCGAAATAGGCGACATCCTCGAATGCACCGCTGTTGAATGCCGCGGTTGCAAGGGAATGCATCATGGGTGCCGTAGGATAATTCGGATGAATGGATAGCGCTGCGCTCGCCCAGGGAGCGCATTTGGCCGCACCGTCGCCGGTGAGCAGAATTTTTTTTCCTTCGAACTCACGGAAGAACGCATCATCGATGATTCGTGCCTCATCGACTTTAATGCGATCACTGTGGGCATTAAATACGGCGCAATACACCTCCATTCGGCCGGCGTCTATCATGGGCAGGACAAGGTCGTAATCTGAATGCGTGCGAATAATCTCGTTCGCCAGAATCGCCGTGGTATCGAGCGCAATCAACTTAGCACCGGTCGCATAGCAGAGGCCTTTCGCAGCGCTCACACCGATGCGCAGACCCGTGTAGGATCCGGGACCTTTACTGACAGCGATGGCGCTAAGTGTATTCCATGAAATGGAAGCTTGCGTGCGTAGTTGCTCTATAAGCGGATGGAGTTGTTCGGCATGGATGAAATGCTCTGAAACGATAGTCTCATCGGCCACGCAAACGCCGTCTACTGTCCAGGATACGGAGCAGCTTTTTCCGGAAGTTTCAAGATGCAGAATCGTGGGCATAGGCGCTGCCGGAGCATTATTCGTTGTGATCTTCCGAATGCTTTTTCGGACTCACTTTTTCACCGGGTTTGAGTGTCTGCGAAACCAATTCATAGGGGCCCGTGATGACTTCTTCACCTTCAGCGATTCCGGATTTAATCTCAATGAATTTGTCATCTTGAATTCCGGTTTCTACGACGCGGATTTTGGCTTCTCCATCGGTAGCATCGTGCACGAATACGACCGTGAAGGGTTCTCGTTCTTCATCCGTATTCTCATCAGCGCGCTCCAATTCATCGAGAATAGACGTTGAGGTGGTGTCGTCGCGCGAGGCCACGGCCTTAATCGGTATCGACAATGCGCGATCTGATTTTTCAGTGACAATGTCAACGGTAGCGCTCATGCCCGGTTTGAAAGGAGAATAGCTCTCGTCTTTGCCTTG
>CANHYZ010000125.1 GCA_947464885.1 Flavobacteriales bacterium | reverse complement strand
GGCAATGCATAAACGCCGTATTGAAAATTCACATCGTTATTATATACACCAAGGGCATAATCTTGATTGGCTTCAAGTGAGTTGGCATAGGAAACTTCTCCGAAATCGAGGGCAGAGAAGAAGGGGACTATTGGCGTCGTACTTTCCTCGAGGCGCATCGTGCCTGCATCGGTTGCCGCGTGAAAGAGTTGAAGCGCACAGGCATTGGGTGCGGGTTCGGGTATAGCCGGCAGGATTGTCCATCCTAGTTCCGGTGCGGGATTGTAGCCTTGGTTAGAGAGAATTCCCGCCAGAACAAAGCGATAGTTCTCGTTGGGTTCCACGTGCAGCGTCTGTTCGAAAAGTGGCGTTGATGTTGCGGGTGCGTTTGGAGGAACAATCGCAAGTCGAAGGGAGTCGTTTACGGGAACCTGAACAAATGAGGAAGCCTCTCGGAAGTTGAATGACGATAGGTAGAGGCTGTCGTTGAGGTATAGATCAAGCGCCTCCAACGAAGTGTCTCCACAGGCATGGATGAATTGGATTCCGGCATAGACCGTCGGCGGCGGAATGTAGAGTGTTTCCAACTGCGTTAATGGTCCTCCATCTTCACCGAGAAGCCATGCGGTCAATGCGGAACATTCAGATGCGGTGTGTGTAATCAGCGTCAATTGATGGCCGGTGAAGGACGTTGTTCCGAATGGAACCTCCCAGGTTGTGAGGCTATCGCTGTCGGTGCGTGCAATCCATTCTTCAGCGACCGCAGCTACGGTTAGTCCGGGAGCCATTTGGCCATAGGACACGTTTTCGAATAACGCCGTTTGATTGAGCGTGTCGGCTTGTATGGTGACCGTTTCAAAACAGCTCGCACCCTGAAAAAAGTCGATCATCAGCGAATCACCTGCTATAGGCGTCGAAGCGGAATAAGGGTTGATTTGAAGTTGAAATGGAAGCTCTTCGGTACCGGCGCCAAAAAACAGTGCGCGATAAGCTTGTCCGCTGAACAGATACACGGTATCAGACCAAATTGAGTCGAGCGGACTTTGAAGCACGTTTGAATGAACGGTGATGACAGCGGTTTGTGCTGCGGGAAAGTCGGCAAAGGCGGTCGCAGCATGAACAGGCAATTCGTTTGTCCAGGGCTGACCATTCACCGTTATGCGCACGCTCGCACTAACTCCGGAGGCAGTGTTGTTGACCCATTGTACGGGGGTGTTGATGTGAAGTGCGTTGGGTTGAAGGCATACCAGTGGGCCGCCGTCGCGCGTGGTTGCCCACAGACCGAAGGGCATTCCATTGTTGTTAGCGGTCTGATTGATGAAGCCTCCGCTGATAACAGTGATGGCTTTTCCGGCCCAATTGAGCGACTGGAAAGGGGCGGCGAAATCACCGATGTCCTGGGAGTCGAGTGCATTCCCAATGCTGAAGGCATAATCGGCATTGAAGATGCTCAAATAGTTCGAGAATTCCCCTTGCTGAAGGCCTTCAAAAGCGGTGAGTTGAAAGAGTGCGCTTTCGGCTACATCGATGCTGTCCACGTCGGTTGAGCCGTGACAAAACGTAATGTCAATGCCGTTGCCCGATGTGCTGAGGTCGCGCGCATCGGCGAGGTGATCCAGTCGCAGTGCGGGATTTGGGCTGTAATTGGCGGTGTCCAGGATGCCATTCAGAACGCATATGTGTTTGCTTCCGGCTACAAGGGCCAGGGTGTCGGTAAGCAGCGGGGAGATAAGGCTCGTGTCATTTGCGGCGTAAATCCGAATGATGGAAACGGTCCCTGTATCAACGGGAACCATAGCCCCCGCGAAGTGAAAGGGCAGGCTATCCAACACGACTTCTTCATTGATGTGAATACTGATCGGTCCCGCAGCAGGGTCGGCGCTGTTGTGTATGAATTGAACAAGCGCAGTTTGCGCAAAACCGACGGTTGAGCAGAGGATCGAGCAAGCGAGGGCAATCAAAAGCTTGCAGATGCTTTGGCTTTTCATGGCGTGAAGATAATTTCATTGTCAGCTGAAAAATACCCTTACGGGTTGACAAGTGTGAATATTTACGATGCTGATATGATTTAAAGTCGTGGGATGAACTATTGGATATAGACATTGTTGTTGCTATATATCTGACTCTCATGCAAGAATTCAGCATCAAAGACCTTGAAAGCTACACGGGCATAAAAGCCCACACGATACGAATCTGGGAGCAGCGTTACGGACTGTTGAAACCGGACCGTACCGATTCCAACATTCGCAAATACTCCGACAAGGAGTTAAAAACGCTGTTGAACGTAAGTTTACTCAACCACCGCGGGCACAAAATCTCTGAGATTGCGGCCATGTCGGAGGTGGAGGTGACCAAACTCGTGGAGCATTACGCTACGTCATCCCAAAATGACGACACCATGATTGGCACGCTTAAACTAGCCATGTTGAACTTTGACGAGACATTGTTCAACAGTATTGTTGATTTGCGCATTGCCTCTCAAGGATTGGAGCATACCTACCTGAATGTGCTCACGCCGTTCATGCACCAAATCGGTGTGATGTGGCTGTCGAACGCGATTTGTCCAGCCCAGGAGCACTTTATTTCCAACCTGATTCGTCAGAAGTTGTACACGCACATTGACCGAATGGGTCCGGATTTGGTGGTGCATCACAACAAGACTTTTGTGCTCTATTTGCCTGAGCTTGAGTTTCATGAGCTTTCATTGATTATGTTGAACTTCGCGCTTCGTTCGCGTGGTTATCGCACCATATACTTAGGACAGTCAGTTCCCATTGAGGATTTGCATCAGGTTTACCAACGGATTGGGGATGTTCAATTTATTTCGCTTTTCACTACACAACCTGTTTCAGTCTTGTTACCGGGGTATTTGAAGAAGTTGGTTGATCAGTTTTCGGGGTCAAACTGCGAGTTTCACCTGACAGGAGGCGTTATTCATGGAACGAAATCTCCAGAGCTGGGGTTGATTAATGTGTATAATGATTTGGGACATTTGTTGAACGCGGTGGTCGCATAGACAGTTCTTTTGAACGTATTTACTCTTTTTGAAAGGCATCGAACAGTCATTCGATGCCTTTTTTGTTGCTTGCAAATCCGTAATTGATTGAATTCCAATGGTTGAATTTGGGTTTTCAATCTTGTTTAATATTTTTAGCGAAAAACTAAACAAAAAAGTTGGAACGAGCGACAGTCTGTTTAATCTTTGCCGTAAATAATTAAACAAGGGTAAAATGAGTACCGTAGAGTTTAACCACATGCTGATCACCAACCGCCCAATCATGCGCGGTTTTGCGATTAATTTCACACGCAATGTTGAGGATGCAGAGGATCTTATCCAGGATACTTTCCTAAAAGCTTTGAAGTACAAAGATCGTTTTGAAGACGGAACAAACTTCAAGGGGTGGTTGTATACGATTATGCGTAACATCTTCCTGAACAATTGCAAAAAGCAGCAATTGGGTAGGAACATCTTCGGCCCGTCGGCCGACAGCATTCAGTATGAGTTGGGTTCACAAGCTGAGAACAATATTTACCGCAGCATTAATCAGAACGATATTCAGGTGGCCATTGAGCAGCTGCGTCCGGATCTGCGTCGTCCGTTTCAGATGGCCTTTGAGGGGTATCAGTATGACGAGATTGCAGCCGAAATGAAGGTCCCAACGGGTACTATTAAGAGTCGCATTTTCAACGCCAGAAAGCGTTTGATGGAGGACTTGAAAGATTTTAATTGAGTTTATAGGTTAAGGTTAATAGCAAATTGAAAGCGAGCGAGGCCATCCGAAAGGGTGGCCTCGTTTCTTTGGCATTGGTAGCTAAAGAAGAGCGTCCGTTAATTAGTAGATAATTTCAAAAAATATTCTTGTAATCGACGAACTGCTGTGTATATTTGCCGCCCGATTAAAAGTTTAAAGCAATGAAAAAAGGCATTCACCCGGAGAATTATCGTTTCGTAGTGTTCAAGGACATGTCAAACGAATACGCATTTCTTGGTAAATCAACCACGAACTCCAAGGAGACGATAAAGTGGGAAGATGGTAATGAGTATCCGGTTGTGAAATTGGAAATCTCGCACACCTCGCATCCATTCTTTACAGGAAAGATGCAGTTGGTCGACACCGCTGGTCGTATCGATAAGTTCAAGACTCGCTACGCGAAGTTTGACAAGAAGAAGTAATTTTCTTTTTGAGATAGTACAAGCCACCTTCGGGTGGCTTTTTTTTTGAATTCACAGCGTGCTGTTTGCAAAAGCGCGATACAGGGCGATTCAACGTGTAGCGTAGATAGCATTTTTGAGAACGAGAAACTCTACGCATCTATCGTTCGCTTATGATCAAAACCATCTCTGTTCTTTTCAGCTATGTGGCTTTTCTGCTACTGGGCTTATTCACTTCTGATACTGTATTAATTGAGAACAATACTCCGGCGATGATTGCGCCGGGTATACGTTCGGAGGTGTCCGTTAATGTGCGAAAAGGAGACGTGCAAGGGTTTTCCAAACTCGAATTGACCTTGCCGGATGGTTTTGTGGCAACGCCCGGAGAAATTAAGGGCGCTTCGTTCACTTTCAGCGGTGATAAGGCCAAGTTTGTTTGGATGAATTTGCCGGAAGAGGAAATGTTCACCATTACCTATTTCATCGAGAGTGAACCGGGAATTGACGGTGCATATGAAATCAAGGGCACATTCTCTTATGTGAAGCAGAACAAGCGTGAAGACATTTATATACCAACACGCACCATTGTGGTGAAGCAAGATGCTCCAACCGGCGTTGAAGCTACCTTGGCTGAAGCACCTGTAGTTCGTGTTGAGGCGCCTGTATTGGAGATGAGTTGCGAACGCCGCATCGAGCGTTTGGCCGACAACGAGTATTTGGTGAAGTTGAAAGTGAACAACAATAAGATTGTTGGATTCGGCAAGATTCTGGAAATTCTTCCGGACAATTGCAGCACGAATCGCGACAATGATGGTGGTGCGATTATCACTCAGGATGCCAATTCCATCAAGTTTGTCTGGTTTGAAGTTCCCGTAGCGTCAAGTTTTGAGGTATCGTACCGCGTGATGTGTATCAGTGATGGAACAGTGCCCGTGATTCGCGGACAAGTTTCGTATACGGAAAATGGCAATCCGTTCACGGTCGATGTTGTTCAAGTTGAAGCTCCTGCCGATTTAGGCACTCAAATAGCCAATCAGACCAATGCCGCCGGTACCGACAGTACGCTCGCAGCAGCGAACTCGACAACAGCGAATAATCAAACTACCGTAACGCAGGATTCGACAACAACGGGTAATGTATCATCAACCGGTGATGGCAATAATGCTCAGCAGACAAACGGTGAAACGCAAGTAGCGGCGAATACCAATACAACACAGCAGAATACATCAACCACCGGGAATAACGGAGGTAATGAGGTGGTAATCGCGAATGGTGTTGACACGAACTCAACTGCGCAAACAACACAAAATTCTGCAGATTCTCGTTCAAGCGATCAACAGCAAATTGATAAAAAGAAAGATAAAAACGCTGTCGTTAACGAAAATCCGAATGATGTTTCTGCTGTAGTCGATAACACTAAAGTGACAGTAAAATCAATACCTTCAGCAGAGAAGGGAATCACTTACAAAGTGCAGATTTTGGCTGCACATCGTGTTGTTGATAAAACCTACCTGAAGAAGAAATTCTCCTTCGATCAAGACTTTAATATTGAAAACCACAACGGATGGATTAAATACACCGCCGGTAGTTACGCTCAGTATAAAGATGCTCGAGACGCCAGGGTGAAAATTACAAGTGAAAGCAGCAACTTGCCGGGACCGTTTGTAACGGCCTACAACGATGGAGAACGCATTACGGTGCAGGAAGCATTGTTGATCAGCAAGCAGCTGTGGTATAAGTAAGACTTAAAAGTTACTACAGTAAAATGCAACGGCATTTATAGTAGTATTTGGTTAATTAATATAGAATTTGTTTAGGTAATTTAGTTTGAAAATCCCCTGGCAACGGCCGGGGGTTTTTCATTGTAGTGACTAGTGACTAGTGACTAGTGGCGAGTGATGAGGGGTGAGGACTGGGGACTGGGTATGAAGAACAAGGGGCGGGGTTAGTGAAGGCAGGGAGTCATCTGAAATCGGTCATCGGTCATCTGTAATTAGTAATTTGTAATCTTGATAACATGAACTGGCAGATAGCACAACGGGGTTTTCGGAATTATTTGCGATTGGAGAAATCCCTCGCGGCTAATTCATTGGAGGCCTATCTGGCCGATGTGCAGAAGCTGGAGCGTTATGCTGAATCGGCGCTTGGCGGTAAGTCACCCTTGAATATCACCGCAGATGATATACGCGGGCTTTTAGTTACACTGCACGATGTGGGCATAGCAGCTACGTC
>CANHYZ010000124.1 GCA_947464885.1 Flavobacteriales bacterium | reverse complement strand
TATTGTTCGAAGCCTGCATGCAGCATTGTCTGATAAAGGATTATGCAGGCATGTCGTGGCAGGTACTCGATTGGAATGAACCGGCATTGCGCTTTTACAAGAAGTACGATTCATTGCTCGACTCGGAATGGGTCAACGGTAAATTGACGAGCTCGCAAATCGTCCACTACTTCGGTCAGCAAACGCGTTAATTTCGTTGGACTATAAAGGGATTATGCCCGTGTTATACCATGATTAGAATCTTCAAGTTTGGAGGAGCATCGGTGAAAGACGCCGCAGCCGTTCGCAACATGACGACGATTGTTGATCGCTTTAAAGATGATCAATTGGTCATCGTTGTGAGCGCTATGGGCAAAACCACGAATGCTTTGGAACGAGTCAACAGGCTGCGCTTCGACAGCATGTCGTATGCAGAGCCTTTAGCTGAGATTCGCAATTATCACGAGCAGATTATCGACGATTTGTTTGGCGCTGATTCAGCAGGTCGTTTGGTGTTACAGCAACACTTGGAAGCACTCGATTCGGTTCTTGCTCAGCCTTGTTCATCGCATTTCGATCTTGAATACGACCAAATCATTGTCTTTGGCGAATTGATTTCAACGGCCATCATTGAGGCATGGTTCCGTCATTGTTCTATGGATTCCGAGTGGTTTGATGCACGAGCGATTATTCGAACCGATAATCGCTATCGCGATGCTCGCGTCGATTGGGATCAAAGTGCCCGACAGCTTGGACCGCTGAAAGAAGCGTTGGACAGTGGTAAACGATGCATCCTGCAGGGATTTATCGGTAGGGATGAAACCGGAAATTCAACGTCCTTAGGGCGCGAGGGCTCCGACTTTACGGCGGCCATCATGGCCTACTTGCTCGACGCGGCTGATGTCACCATCTGGAAAGATGTTCCGGGCATGTTGAACGCTGATCCGAAGTGGTTTAAAAACACGGTCAAGCTCGACAGCATTTCCTTCAAAGAAGCCATTGAGTTGGCTTACTACGGCGCAAGTGTCATTCACCCGAAAACGATTAAGCCCCTGCAAAACAAGGGTATTCCGCTTTACATCAAATCATTCTTAGACCCCGATTCACCGGGCACAATCATTCAGGAAAGCACAGCCAATGATGGTCAGGTACCCAGTTACATTTTCAAAGGAAACCAGGTTTTGCTTTCGATCGCTACACGGGATTTCAGTTTTGTAGTTGAAGACAATCTCAAGGAGATTTTCGAAGCTATTGCTGAGGCCGGCGTTCGCATCCACCTCATGGAAAATTCCGCTATCAGCTTCTCCGTGGTCTTCGACTATGATGATTACAAATTGCAATTGCTGACCGATAAACTAAAGGCCAATTATAGTGTTCGTTACAATGAGCCATTGACGTTGATTACGATTCGTCACTGGGATGATGCCACAGTAACAACACTCACCGCTGGGCGCGAGATTCTGCTTGAACAAAGAAGCAGGCATACCTTGCGGATGCTGACCAGGAATTGATACCGTTTGCCGGAAACTTTATTACCTTAGCGTTTCAATAATAACCAACCATGACTAATAAGACTATTCTATTCGTTTTAGGCATCCTGATGTTTACCGGTTGCCGCAAGCAAGAGCAAGAACTCTTTAGCGAAATCGAAAACGACGCCTTCAAGGGAATCGAAAAAACCCTCAATCCATTTTTCGAAGACATGGAACTTGGTGTGAAAACAGCCTACACAACGGGCAACATCACCCTATCCACCGGCTCCTGGACGTTTAACAATGCGCTTATCGGCACATCAACAAGTGACAAGAAAAATGGCACTCAATCCGCACGAATTACCAGTACAGGAAAACTGACGCTTCTAACAGACAAGGCCAATGGCGCCGGAACAGTGACCGTAAAGCACGCCGCTTACGGCACGGACGCTTCCAGCACCTGGCAGTTGTGGTATTCAACCAACACTGGTGCGAGCTACACGCAAGTGGGAGGAACAATTACCTCGGTATCCGGAAATTTAGCTACAGCGACATTCACAGTGAATGTCGCCGGCAATATCCGATTTGAAGTGCGTAAGATTACCGGCACTAGCACGCGCATCAATATCGATGACATCTCCATCAGCGACTATGGTACAACACCGCCTCCACCGCCACCAACCACCGGCAAAAAATTCCTCTTCGACGCCAAACACGGTCAAACGTTCGGCAATGCGGATTGGGTCATTGATCAGGATAACTCCTCCATTTCACAATACCCCACACCGGCTCAGTCCAACGTGACTTCGACAACGACTGAGTCCTTTTGGACCGGTGGAATTTCAGCGTGGGGCATCGCCTTGGCCAAGCAAGGACACACCGTTGAATCATTGAGTTCTTCTGCATCACTTACCTACGGCAGCACAACCAATTCGCAAGACCTCTCACTCTATGATGTTTTCATCGTTGATGAACCTAATACCCTTTTCAGTGCATCCGAAAAAACAGCAATGCTGCAATTCGTTCAAAATGGTGGTGGGCTGTTCATCGTTGGAAATCACAACGGTTCAGATCGCAACAGTGACGGATACGATGCTCCGGCAATCTGGAATAACTTCTTTACTTCGAACGGTATCGTATCCAATCCATTTGGATTTTCATTCGCTCTCGTTAACCTCAGCGGTACCACATCAAATCTGGCCACTGCCTCTAACAACCCCATTCTTGCGGGTTCGCAAGGGGCTGTAACAACCATCCAATACAACAACGGCACATCCATGACTATGACTCCGACGGCTAACCCGACGGTTACCGGTTTAATCTGGCGCAGCGGTGTTACACGTAATAACAGCAATGTCTACTGCCTGACCAGCACCTACGGCACCGGCAAAGTTGTAGCTCTTGGCGACAGCTCACCGACCGATGACGGTACCGGTGCACCAGGTGATGTTCTTTACAACGGTTGGTCGGCCTATAGCCATACACGCCTATTGATGAATGCCTCGCTTTGGCTAGCCGATTTATAATGACGTTACATCTCGTATTTAAGAATAGTATGTATAAAATAGGTCACGCCATGTGGCCTATTTTTCTTTTTGCCTACATCGCAACAGGCCAGACCCTCGAGCAAAACATAGCAACGGTCTCCAAGCAAATTGAAGGACTTAAGGCCGCACACGACAGTCTGTCGGGGCAATTGGAGGACTTGAAATTTCAAGCTGTAAGGCATCAACTGGCAGCAGTTGGTTTACCCGCAACTCCTTCATGCGATGAGGTCATTTATCACACTGCATTTGCCTTGGTTTATGATGAGAGCCATGAGCAAGCGAAATGGGTAGCTCATTTACTGCTCCCGGATGTGGCAACGGGAACAGAAGGCCGGACCAATGATTTCCGTCCGGATCCATTGATTAAATCGGGATCGGCAGTCGATGAAGATTATGCGCTAAAAACAAAAGCAGCTGATGGAAAAACCAAAACAGAAGGGTTTGGTTACGACCGCGGTCATCTTGCACCCTCAGCAGATTTTCGCTATTCCAAGAAGGCGCTCTCCGAAAGCTATTACTACAGCAACATGTCGCCGCAAGTGCCCGGACTCAACCGAGGCCGATGGTCGGACCTTGAAGACGCCATGCGCTCCTATTGTGTGCGTGAAAACACACCGCTCTATATTGTTACCGGAGGTGTTTTGAATAGCGCCCTGAGTAAGTTGGAACAGGGTGCAAATCAGGTCAGCATTCCTCAGTATTACTACAAGGTGGTGTTGGACCTCGAACATCAGCGCGCTATCGGCTTTCTCATGCCGAATGCAAAATGTGAGTTCAAACTCGATCATTACTGTTGTTCGATTGACAGTATAGAAAAGATTACGGGGTTGAATTTCTTCCACAAATTACCCGATGACACAGAAGCCGCTTTGGAATCAGCTTCGGCGTGTTCAGGCTGGCTGCCTGCACAAACGAAGCAGGAAGCAGAGGTATTGGATCCGACAACCTTACCGCGCAATACCTTCAATACCGAACAAGCCGCATTTTATGCCGGAAAGCGCGATGAGATAACCGTGTGCGGCAAAGTGGTCAGTACCAAGTTATCTTCTAAGGGAAATATTTTTCTAAACCTCGACAAGCCCTTTCCCAACCACATTTTCACCGTGACCATTTTCAAGGATCAGGTTTCGAACTTCAGTTACCTGCCCCATGAGTTTTTGAAAGACAAAACGATTTGCATTAAGGGAACGGTCACCAAGGATGCCAACGGCGTTGCGGGAATGATTATCAAAAATGAGAGTGCGATTGACGTTCGCGATTAAAGCGCGATGAGTTGGTGCATTACCTGACTGATGCGCTCACCCGGTTTGAGATAGTAGCCCTGTAAACCGGCCTCCACTGCACCTTGTACATGCTGCAAGCTATCATCAATGAACAGTGTTTCTTCCGGCTTCAGGTTATTCAATGCGCAGACGTGCAGAAATGTTTCCGGATGCGGCTTCTTCAAGCCTAAGGCATTGGAATAGTAAATAACTTCAAATGCGGCCTTGAAGGCGTTCACATCCATCCGATCAGCAATCATCTGTTCGAATGCCTCCACGTGAATTGCATTGGTGTTGCTTAAGAGGAAGGTTCGAAAACCTGCATCCTTTACACGCTTGACGACCGCCACCTCTTCGGGCATTATGTGCAGCAGGATAACATTCCAGGCGTGGGCCACTTGCTCGCGGGTAGCATTGGGAACGAACGCATGCAGAAACGCCATGAACTCTTCATTGGAAACCTTTCCCGTTTCCAGTAAATCGAAGATTGGATTTTGGGAAGCCTGCGTGTACAAGTCACGAAATCCGGGAAAACCCAACTGCTCGAATGCCTGAGCCGGCAAGTCGTAATCGATTTCGAAGAGCACGCCGCCGAAATCGAAAATAACGTTACGAATGGTGTTTGACAAAGGCCGTTGGAATTATGGATTCGATTTAATCCAGGCCTTACCGCCGCCCGATTGAACGCGGCGCAGATCCTCAACTGCCTCTGCGCGCACATCGTAGTGTCCGTATGCAACGAGATAAAGGTTGTCCTTCATACCCGCCAGAGATGCTTCGTAACCCTGTGAGCGTAACTGATTGACTAGTCTTTCAGCGTTTTCCTTCACTTGAAAAGCTCCACCAATCAACGCAAACGAAGCCTTCTTGGTTCGTTTAGCAACAGTGGGCTCTGCAACACGGGTCGACAGAGCGGGAGCGGGTTTTGCTTTAGGGGCCAGCGCTACGCCGACTTCGGTTAAAGAACCAGCAACAAAGTCGATTTTAGGATCCTCCTTGCTAGCCAGCATCGAGGAGAAATCAGGTGAGGTAAGCTCCAGTTGTAAATCCCAGGATTCAATTGCAGGGGCATATGTTGATACCACACGAGGTTCTGCAAATGGATTCAATGAATTGAAGCCCAATTCGCCATGGCCGGAAACGCGGTTGCCTGCCAGGAAGGAACCAACCAGTAAGATTGGAACTGCAATCGCCGCAGCGACCTTGAGCGGCGACCATTTGCGTTTAGCTGCATTGATATCGATAACGGGAACTTCACTTGCCTTGTTGGCAGATGAAATAACCACGGGTTTCAGTTGAACGGGCTTGCAACCGAACGAGGCTGTGAGGTAATTCTCACCTTCATCAGGGATAAACTGCAGGCGTCCGGCTCTATCATGGAAAAAGACGCCTATTCGCTCTAAGGCAAATCGGCCGTTTTGCTGAAGTTCCGTGCGATAATCTTCGATGCACTGGGCAACCAAAACAGAAGCTTCCTTATATGATACGGATAATACGGAAGCTACATAATTGACCAGTAGGCCATCGTTCTGCTTGAGTTGAACATTAAATCCGATATGCTTTGAAGGTGGTTGTATGACGTGGGAAACCACATTCAATCGCGCCGCACGATAGTTGGTAACTAACCCTCCGAATTCAGGGATAATCACACAATCATGATCGTATAGCAAATCAGCAATGAATGGATCGAGACGCATGCGACAAATATACGTGTGAAGTGGCAAATCCGTGTGGCAGGAAATGAAAGTCACTTCAAGCGGGAAGCCTCGAATCGACTGCGCATAAAAGCCACATAACCCTCGGCCTTTTTTTGCATGGACAAGACCTCACCGGCAAGTTGGGCAATTTCCTGTTTGTGGTTGCTGTTTTGGCTTAATGCCTTATAAAACGCAACCACCTTCGACCAATTGATGGGCTCATCGGAATTGCTCACTTGAAAAATGTACGGGCTAAAGCGCTCGTCAGCACTGATATCCGTGTCGTAATAACCCAAAATCATGGGCATTCCCAGCATCAGACATTCCCTGACTTTCAAGGGAGATGCCTCTTTCATTTTCTTTCGATACAATGCCAGCGTTCCAACGGCTAGGTGGCACTGCTGAAGATGTTGTGCAATTTGCTCTTGATTCATTACTCCCAACCAGTGCACGCTGTGCCCGCCAGCATATGATTCTTGCTGATCCTTGGGC
>CANHYZ010000123.1 GCA_947464885.1 Flavobacteriales bacterium | reverse complement strand
TGCCTGCAGCGAGATTGTTAATGGTTGCCGAAGTGGCTCCATTGCTCCAGGTATACGTCTTATTGCCGCTACCACCGGTTACTGTGAGGGAAATACTGCCGTTGTTGGCACCCGCGCAAGTTATTTGTTGAATGCTACTGCTGATGGAAAGAGCTGCCGACATAGTTAATGTGGCTGAAGCCTGTCCGCTGCAACCTTGTGCTGAAGTGACAGTAACGCTGAACGTACCAGCACCCAGATTATTCAAGTTCGCTGTTGAAGCAGTGTTGTTCCAAGCGTAGGTGTATGGACCGGTTCCTGAAACGTTACTGGTGATTGAACCTGTATTTTGACCGCAACCGGGGTTGGTGGAGGTAAGTGTTACAGTCGGATCAGCGTAAACAGTCACGCAGTTTGCACACACATAAGTATTGCTTCCAAATGCATTGGTTGCTGTAAGTGTCACATCAAATGTTCCTGCATTCGCATAGGTCACGTTTTGAGGATTTTGTGCAGTTGATGAAGCCGGTGTTCCGCCTTCAAACGTCCAGCTGTATGAAGTTGGAGTGTTCGTGCTGGTGCTGGTATAATCATTCTGCACATTGCGGCAGAGTGTATTGTCTTGAACCGTGAATGAAGCAACCGGTGCATCGCCCTGTGGGGTCGTCTCCGTGATGCAAAAGTCATTCACCGATATATCGCCCCAGTTGCCTGAGCCTGTGGCAAGCACAGCACCGGTGCTGGAGGAAAGTGTAAAGCTTCCGTTTGTAAAGCCTTGTCCATCGCCGTAAACGTCATTCATGGTGAGCGTGTAGCAACCGGTGGCGAGGCATACAGGCGTAATATTATGCAGACCCTGTTGGCCGTTCACGTATGGACCTCCCGACATCAAAACCACGTTGTTCTGATCGCTGATGGTCCATGAAGTTTCATTTCCGTAATAGTCTAATACAACATCCAATTCAGCGGGAGAGCCGCTGATGATACCAAAGGCTCCCGTGGCTTGATCATTTGATGCGTTTTGATCACTTGATCCGTTGGGTTGTCCGCTCCAGGCGTAGAACGTATGATTACCGCCGGCAGGATTAATAGTGCCGAGTGTAACGGTCGTTGTAGCACCGGAAGCAAGACTACCGGTCCAGTTGAATGTCGATGATCCTACACCGTCCACGTTGTAATAAATTGTAGCAGAGGTTAGGGTCGTACCACCGAAGTTTCCAAGAGTGACTTGCGGCTGCACTCCACCGGAGCAATTCGTGCCGGATGGGCTCAGCACAGCAGTGACACCAATATCATTTTGAAACACAGGCATACATCCCATAGAGGTCAGCATGCTGGTACGTTGTGTTTCCAAAGTCGTACGCATACGTAATTTCTGACCGTCGGTGTACATGTCTTGACATGTCTGTGAAGTATAATCCATGTAGTTTGCTACCTGCTGAGTTCCGCCACAAGCCGGGCTGCTGCAGCTGCCGGCTTGAATGGTTGGAGGTGTATCACATACGCGGTCACCTTGAGTAGAGCAGCTGGTTTCTGAGCCGCAGGCCGAAGTGCTATTAAAGGTGTGATACAATCCTAAGTAGTGACCAAGCTCGTGGGTCAGCGTTCTGTTCATATTGGTGTAAGACTTCAAATTACCAACCGTGCCGAATGCATTATAAAGAACAACGATACCATCAACAGGATTGTTGGTGGGGAAATAAGCATAACCTTGAATACCGCTACCGGCATTGTTGTTTTCGATTTCGCTAACAACCCAAATGTTGACATACGATGTGCGGGGCCAAGTTGAAAGGGCTTTTACCGATTCTTCCACAGCTCCTGTTCCGCCGGAAGATTCAATACCCATAGCTGTATAATTCGCAACAGAACTTCCGTTCACGCGAACAATACCATTGGTGGGTTGACCTTGTGGGTCACGCGCTGCCAAACAAAATTCGATATTTACGTCTACACCATCACCAAAACCATTGGTTCCGGGCATACGGCGAAAATCTTCGTTAAGGGCTTCGATGGCAGAGAATACTTGTTCATCCGTAATGTTGACGCCGGTGCCATAACCTTCGCCATTATGAATGATATGTACAACTACAGGGAGTGTATACAAGTCATTGGTTCGCTCCGAAGGGCGCATATTGCGCTTTTGATTCAATACGTGCTCCATATAAAAGAAGCTACGGCTGAATTCCATGTCATGGGTGAGAAGAGAGTCGTTGAGTGCGTCCGATGGACACGTGGTTTGAGATTGGCCGATTGAGGCCAGAACCATCAACAGAAATAGGGCAGTTAGGTTTTTCATGTTGTTCATTGTTCTGATTGGACTGATGTGATAACGCTCCTTCTACTGCGCTTGTCCTTTATTGGTTACATGGCCATTTGTTTTTTTGGCAACTACTGACAATTGTCACCGCCTGAGAATCGGCGATTGGAGCGTTGATTCAATGGAGCAATGAAGTTTTATATTATTGAAAGTCAGCTGATTGATTTTTGGTGATAACGTGCAGATTGATTTGTGAACATGCTCACCGTCTTGTTGTTTCTGTGATGAACTTTGCAGCATTATGGGCCGGGTAACTACCAAGAAGAAAACAAACGATCAACCATCAATCGACCTCGATCCGAAGAAATTCGTGATCATCAAAGGGGCCCGTATGCACAACCTGAAGAATGTCACCGTTGCCATTCCCCGGGGAAAGCTCACCGTCATTACCGGCTTGAGCGGCTCCGGAAAATCGTCGCTGGCTTTTGATACATTGTTTGCTGAAGGACAACGTCGTTACGTGGAAAGCCTCAGCAGCTACGCTCGCCAGTTTCTGGGTCGACTCGATAAACCCGATGTGGATGCTATCATTGGAATAAGTCCTGCAGTAGCCATCGAACAGAAGGTGACCGGTCGGTCGTCCCGCTCAACTGTAGGAACTTCTACGGAAATTTATGATTACCTGAAACTGCTGTTTGCGCGCATTGGACGCACCTATTCCCCCATCTCGGGCAAAGAAGTAAAACGCCACCGTGCGGATGATGTGCTGCAATACTGCATGGCTCAAAAAGACGGTGAACGTGTCGTGCTCCTTGCTCCCATTGGACCGGTGAAGGAAGTGAAGAAACGCTTGGATGTATATGCACAGCAAGGTTTTTCACGCATAGCGCACAAAGGAGAGATTATCACCTTGGAAGAATACAGCGAGAAAGCAAAACCGACAGACACCTGGTCGTTAGTCATTGACCGCATTGCGATCGCTCACGACGACGAAACGTCTTCACGGATTGTCGATAGCGCAGAAAGTGCATTTTTCGAAGGCCGCGGTGAGTGCGCAGTGATGCATTTGGAAACGCAGCACGGAGCAACATTCAACAATCGTTTTGAGGCGGATGGAATAACCTTCGAAGAACCGGACGTCAACCTTTTCGCATTCAATAATCCCGTAGGAGCCTGTAAAACCTGTGAAGGGTTCGGAAGTATCATCGGTATTGACGAAAACCTGGTTATGCCCAACCGTAAACTAAGTGTCTACCAGGACGGAGTTGCTTGTTGGCGCGGAGAAACCATGGGTGAGTGGAAACAGTCACTTATCTATCACGCGTCCAAATTTGCCTTCCCGATTCATAAACCGATTGCTGAATTGACCCCTGAGCAATTCAAGTTGCTCTGGACAGGTAACAAACACTTCAGTGGTCTCAATGAGTTTTTCAAGCACCTCGAGAGTGAATCCTACAAGATTCAATACCGAGTGATGCTTAGTCGCTACCGCGGCAAAACCAAATGCCCCGATTGTGAAGGAACCCGTCTGAGAAAGGATGCCAATTATGTCAAGGTCGGCGGCAAGTCAATATCGGAGCTGGTCCAAATGCCGATTGGCGAGTGCTTTGAATTTTTTGGTGCGCTGGAATTGACAGAGCATGATGTGAAAGTTGCACAGCGACTGTTGGTTGAAATCCGCAACCGCATTGGGTATTTGCGCGAGGTCGGTTTGGAATACCTTACCCTCAACCGATTGTCCAATTCGCTCAGTGGCGGAGAATCACAGCGCATCAATTTGGCCACAAGTCTTGGAAGTGCACTCGTCGGTTCACTGTATATTCTGGACGAACCCAGCATCGGACTGCATGCGCGCGATACACATCGCTTAATTGGAGTACTCAAGAATCTGCGCGATCAAGGCAACACCGTTATTGTGGTGGAACACGACGAGGATATCATGCGCGCAGCGGATTGTATTATCGATATGGGGCCTGAGGCCGGTGCACTCGGTGGGCAGGTGATGTTCACAGGAACTCTGCCCGAGCTGATTGCAGCAGGTAATACGCTTACGGCGCAGTATCTAACCGGAGCGCTATCCATTACACGCCCGTTATTGAAGAAAATCGGCAAGGATAAAGTCATCATCCGCGGTGCCAGGGAACATACGCTTCAACACATCGACGCTACATTTCCATTGCGCTGCCTGACCGTAGTTTGCGGTGTAAGCGGCAGCGGTAAATCCACACTCATTCGCAGTATTCTGTACCCTGCGATTCAAAAGGAACTTGGCGCATTGCCTAGCGGTCATGTTGGTGCATATGACGGAATTGAAGGTGACGTGAAAACAATTGCAGCGGTCGAAATGGTCGATCAAAATCCAATTGGAAAATCGTCACGATCCAACCCGGTCACCTACATTAAAGCCTACGACGATATCCGCACGTTGTATACGGCACAACCTGCCGCCAAACAACGCGGGTTCAAACCGGCACATTTCAGCTTCAACGTGGAAGGCGGTCGCTGTGAAGCCTGTCAAGGTGAAGGCATACAAACCATCACCATGCAGTTCATGGCCGATATCCGGTTGGTGTGCGAAGCATGCAAGGGTAAACGCTTCAAAGAGGAAGTGTTGGAGATTGAATACAAGGGCAAATCCATCAGTGATGTGCTCGATTTGACCGTAGACGAGGCCATTGCCTTCTTCTCACAAGAAGGTGATAAGGCGGTGAATCGAAACATCATCGAACGGTTGAAGCCGCTGCAGCGCGTAGGTTTGGGATACGTCGGATTGGGCCAGAGTTCGTCCTCGCTCAGTGGAGGCGAAGCTCAGCGTGTCAAGTTGGCTTCCTTTCTTTCAAAGGGCGCCAATGCCCAGCACACCTTGTTCATTTTTGATGAGCCGACCACGGGTCTGCATTTCCATGACGTCAAGAAGTTGATGGATTCCTTTCAGGCGCTGCTTGAACGCGGTCATTCGATCATTGCCATCGAACATAACCCCGATGTTATTCGCTGCGCCGATTGGATCATCGATATGGGTCCGGGTGGAGGCCAAGAGGGAGGAACGATTGTGTATCAAGGTCCGCCTGCACAAATCCCTTCGACCTCGCCAACAGGAGAGTTTCTTCACGCTCATTGAGGCTCGTAGCCATCAGTCAGACAAAGCAGAAAGGCAACAATGGCCTGCTCCTCATCAGCTTTCAAATGGGAGCTTCCCGTAATTTGATGTGCAACGTTTTGCCTCACCTCAGGTTCGGGAAACGCATCGACATCGCGGGCATTCAAAAAGTGAACAGCTTCTTGCAGCGTAGCGCAATAGCCATTATGGAAATAAGGACCGGTGTACTGGACATTGCGCAACGTTGGTACCCTGAATTTTCCATGTTGATTGACATCGTTAACAACCGCTCCTAAACCGTAATCGATAGCAGCTTCCCCCAAAGGGTTGATGGAGGCGAACGTCGAGTAGAAGGGATTCTTTGGATTCCGCGGAATACCCAGGTTGTAATAATGGAAGTTGGTGAAAAGCACACGGCCGCTCTCAGGCTCAGGTGTGGTGAGGTGACAGGAATTACAGCGACCTTTTCCTTCAAAAAGCGATAGGCCTAATTTTTCCTGTTCAGTAAGCTGAGCCTTGCCTGCCAGGTAATAGTCGTATTTTGAAGTAAACTCATTGAACACCGCGCTGCTTTCGAATGCCGCTATCGCCTCACACAGTTGTTCGTAGGCGATTTCAGGGTCTTTTATTCGTCCATACACCTGCTTATACAGGCTGTAATAAGGCGCCTGCTTAACCTCTGCAAGCAATGACAGCGTATCGGCATTATTCATTTCTGCAGGATTGAAAAACGGTCCGGATAGCTGATGGGTGAGCGATGAGGATCGGCCATCCCAGAATAAACCGCCGTAGTATTCACCATTGGCGCTTCTTTGCAAGGAGGGAATGAAAGAAACATAGGCCAGTGATTGCGAGTTACGGTTCACGAAGGCTCCATCAATCATCCCCTCTGAAACAATGGCGTGATTCGGATCCGAGAATGCGGTTTTGGGGGCGTGACAAACGGTGCACGATTGACCATTGGGTTCACTCAGTGCTTTGTCAAAAAACAATTGACGGCCCAATTCGATTTTCTGTTCTGCTGTAGGTGTTTTTTTGCGAAAAGCGGAATGCGTGACGAGCACGAAGGATAGAATCACCATCAAAAGCGATAGACGCAGCCGGGTAGTTCTTCCTTTCATACAACGAAGGTAAGAGTTGC
>CANHYZ010000122.1 GCA_947464885.1 Flavobacteriales bacterium | reverse complement strand
TTATCTTGCCGCAACATTTATTTAACCGAAATGAAGAAATTTCTACTCTTGTTAGCCATGGTTGGTTTGTTCTTGCCACAAACTCAAGCGCAAACCACGGTCAAGAAAGTTGTTCTCCAGGGATTCTGGTGGGACTATTACAATAATAACTATCACGAGCGTTGGGCGAATTACCTCACTGAGCTGGCTCCCCGTCTGAAGTCGATGGGTGTCGACGCAGTGTGGATTCCGCCGGTTTCTAAGAATACCAGTTCGGGCTACGTGGGATATGCCCCCTTCGACCACTATGATTTAGGAGATAAATGGCAGAAGGGGAACACCCGCACACGCATGGGCACCAAGGATGAACTGCTGCGTATGATTGCCGTGATGCACGCCAACGGTATTGATGTTATTCAGGACGTGGTGCTTAATCACGTCAATGATGCTGGTAGTGCTTTCGGGAATGGCGGTCAGGATCCAGCGCAGTTGTCCATGGCTTCATCAAGCGGCTATAAAAATTTCCGCTATGTCTCTTATGCAACTCCGGCCACTGATGAAGGTCAAACAAATTACTGGAATCGCAGTGGTCGCTGGGCAAAGAACTTCACGAATTTTTATCCGAATCAATTCAACAATTGCACGACGGGCGACATTTGTTCTGCATTTTTCGGTCCTGATGTAAGCTACGAGAGCACTGCCTTCGGACAGAGCTCGAATGTCGTCGGATTCAACCCTGCTCAAAGTGCCAACTACATGCGCGACGGAGCGCGTAACTGGCTTATGTGGCTGAAAAAACAAACTGCAGTAGACGGCTTCCGTTGGGATGCAGTGAAGCATTTCCCGACCTCCGTTCAAGAGGATTTAAGTTACAACGTGAAGTATATTCTGCCAACGTGGTGCAAGGGTGGAGAGACGATGTTTAACGTTGGAGAATGGGTAGGAAGCAAGAATGACTTGGATAACTACGTGAGCGCCATCGCTGCTCCTTCAAGCGAGAAAATGATGGGTACGTTCGACTTCGGTCTGCGCGCCTTCGATAATTCAGGCGGTCTTTATGGAATGGTTTACGGCATGGGTAATTTCAACATGGCTTCCTTGCCGGGTGCGCAGCAAAACCAACGCGTTCATTATTACGCAGCTTCCAATACCTATGTACACCGCACGGTTCCTTTTGTGAATAATCACGACACCTTCCGCCCTCAACTGAGCAACTCCGGAAACTACACCGGTTGGAATACAGGGTCTGAGCTTTCAGCACACATCGAACCTAACGAACCGCGCCTGTCTGCAGCGTATGCCGTGATGCTGGCCATGGATGGTAGTCCACAATTGTTCTTCGAAGATTTGTTCGATATCGGTTACAACGGTAATCGCTGGACGCACGACCCGAAGTCTGCGACCAGTCTTCCTGCGCGCTCAGATCTGACCAACTTGCTGTGGTGTCATCAGGCGCTTGATTTTAAATCAGGTGCTTATCAGGTGCCTTACGCGGATGGCGATTACCTCGTCATCGTTCGAGCGGGTAAAGCCATTGTTGGTGTAACCGATAGCTGGTCAACCTGGCAAAACAAGACGGTTTTTACGGGATACCCTGCCGGTACGGTTCTTAAAGACTACTCCGGCGCTAATGGCACAGCCACAGTTACCGTGGATGCCAACGGTTTTGCTGCCATCAACACACCACCGGTGAATCCCGTCCTCAATGCAGCAGGCCGCCGCGGCTACAGCGTGTGGGCGCGCGTTGGGTTGGATGCGTTGACCTACGCGCCACCGCGATCCAAACGCACCACGCAAGAATGGGAAATGGCCAACGACTTGGGCGACAGCCATGTGAATTCATTGGGCCAGGGCGGCGCTATTCCGGCTAGCTCCACGAACTTCCGCACAGCAGGAAAGATTTTTGTGCAAAGCGGTAAGGTTGTCACTTACACGCTTTATCCTGAAAATGCAACCAAGAGTCTGTTCGTCGGACTCTACAATGCAGCGGGCACATTGCTTTCATCGCGCTCGGGTCTGGGAACATTAGTGAGAGATTACACACCGAATTTCACGGGTTGGATTACCATCCGTGTGCGCAATGCGGTATCGAGCAATCCCACGCAGCGCTGTTGGGTCAATGTTTCCTACGAAGCACCTGCAGTGGTTACAAATGCCAATGCGGCCACGTCCAACAACACAAGTGCTATCTGGACCGGTAACGGTGGGACATCAGACTGGCACAATCCGTATAACTGGGAAGAAGGCAAGCTACCCGATGCTGAAACCGATGTAGTCATCGAAGCCAATGCCTTCCCACAGCCCGCTATAATGGGCATGGCTGATGCAGCCAACGTGCGTTTGGAAGAAGGAGCGCAGCTGTTTGTTCATGGTGAGTTAACTACACAATCCATTGAGGGCATGCAGAGCGTTAGCGGTACAGGCGTTGTTCACCAAAATGGAGAAACCGTGTCTTTAGCGACACCTGCTCTCACCAATTTCCGCATCTATCCGAATCCGTATGAAGAGCGCTTCGATTTGGCCGTGAGCGGCGTGTTCGAAGCTGATCAGCTCATGCAGGTTCTGCTAATGTCGGCCGATGGTCGTCTAATTGCTGCCTTGGAAGGTACCCTGGGTGTGATCAATGACAACCTCAACACAGCCATGGAGAGCCAGTCGTCAGGGGTTTACCTGATTCAGGTTGTTGCCACCGATAGCCAAGTGCTACGTTTGGTGAAGCAATAGGATTTTTAACCGGAAAGTCGCAAAGAGCCGCAAAGAATGAATATTTCTCTGCGGCTCTTTGCGTATTTCAGCGCCTCTGCGGTAAATTAAAAAAGCGTCACAACAAAGGTCAAACCACCTACATTTGCACCCGAAAAATCAATCCGTCTGTCAATGTCCCAGATAGAACTCCTCCTTCCCAAAATGGGCGAAAGTGTAGCAGAAGCTACCATTATTAAATGGGTGAAAAACGAAGGTGACAAAGTCACTGCCGATGAGCCTATTATCGAAATTGCCACTGATAAAGTCGATAGCGAGGTTCCTTCACCGGAAGACGGTATTCTGATCAAGTGTTTAGTGAAGGAGGGGGATGTTGTCGCCGTTGGCCAACCCATTGCCATTATTGGTACCGGTGCGGCTCAGGCAACTGTTCCCGCAGCAGCTCCGGCAGCAGCAGCGGCACCGATAGCCCAGGCGGCAGCCATGGTTGAAGACGCGAAGGCACACGTGGAATCCGTTGTTTCCTCCGGCGATGGACGTTTCTATTCTCCGCTGGTGAAGAATATTGCCAAGACAGAAGGTGTTTCTCAATCAGAACTGGATACGATTTCAGGATCAGGACAGGGTGGTCGAGTGACCAAAAATGATGTGCTCGAGTTCATCGCAGGACGAGGTCAAGCGAAACCAGCACAGCCTGCAGTGGCAGCGCCACCTGCGGTGAAGCAAGAGGCGGCCGCAGCACCGGCTCCTGCCAAGCCAAAGCCCGCTATCAGCATCGGCGGCAGCGACGAAATCATCGAAATGGATCGTATGCGCAAGCTCATCGCCGATCACATGGTCATGAGCAAGCAAACCTCACCACACGTAACCTCCTACGTGGAGGCTGACGTAACCAACATCGTGCTATGGCGCGAAAAGGTGAAGAAGGAGTTCGAGCAAAAGGAAAGGACTAAACTGACATTTACGCCGATTTTCATTGAGGCATTGGTGAGAGCAATCAAGGATTTCCCGATGATCAATATTTCGGTCGATGGCGATCGCATCATCAAGCGCGGTGAAATCAACATGGGTATGGCTACTGCGCTGCCAAGCGGTAATCTCATCGTTCCGGTTATCCGTAATGCTGATATGCTGAACCTTTCCGGTATTGCCAAGAAGGTGAATGATCTGGCTGAGCGCGCGCGTAACAATAAGTTAACACCGGATGAAATCAGTGGTGGTACCTACACCATCACCAATGTTGGGTCGTTCGGAAATGTGATGGGAACGCCCATCATCAACCAGCCTCAGGTAGCCATCATGGCCGTCGGTGCAATCCGTAAAAAGCCCGCCGTTATTGAGACACCGTCGGGTGATTTCATCGGTATACGTCACATGATGTTCTTAAGCCACAGCTACGATCACCGCGTGGTGGATGGTGCGCTTGGTGGACAGTTTGTGCGCAGGGTAGCTGATTATCTCGAAGCGTGGGATATCAACAGGCCGATTTAAGCAACCTCTGAACTTTTTTTCGTTATACACAAGCCCGTATCTATCTTCGGGCTCAAATTATTGTGCACCTTGCTATACCCTCTTTAGAATGAATCGTATTTTCCTCCTTATTGTCGGCCTTCTCATCATCGCACAGCATAGTGTTGCCGCTCCGCCGAAGCGTATGGTTTTTGCAGCCAAATTCCTCGAAGCAAACCAAATGTTGGAGGAGCGTTTGTGGATCCAAAGCATCAATGCATGGATCGATTTGCTGGTCGAAAACCCGAACAACGCCAACATCAATTACAAGATTGGATACTGCTATTTGCAAACGGCTAACTCCAAACTTGAAGCGTTGCAGTATTTGGAGGCGGCTTGTGACAAGCGTTTTAGCAAGAGTTACGATCAGTATGACCCGATTGAAAAGCGCGCTCCCGTGCAGGCATTGTTCTACCTCGGTCGCGCACAAGCTCTCAATCTGAAAATTGATGATGCAATCGATACCTTTAAGAAATTGCAGAAGGAGCTTGGGAAAAAACACTTGATGTACATTGATGCCACGCGCGAACTGGAAATGTGTCAGGAAGCCAAATCCCAAATGGCCAACCCGAGGAACTATAAAATCACTAACGTTGGTCCAACGCTCAATACCGCCTCTAACGAATATAGCCCGGTGTTGTCGCTCGATGAAAGCACCATGTTCTTCACTAGTCCTCGCGTACGCCCTGATTCATCCAACAGTAAGATCATCGACTTCGTGACGATGCAATACAAGGATGATATCTACGCTACGTTCAAAAATGAAGAGGGTGTTTGGATGGAGCCGGAATTGCTGAACCTCAATACGGATGCACACGATGCCGCCATCAGTGTATCACCCGATGGTCAGACGCTCTTCATCTACCGCGATAATTTTGGTGATGGTCAGTTGCTCGAAAGCACACTCATCGGGGAAACCTGGAGTGAGCCTTTGTTGCTTGGATCCGACATCAATACAGCAGCTTGGGAAACGCACGCAACGGTTTCAGCCGATGGCAATACGCTGCTCTTTGTGAGCGACCGTATCGGTGGCGTTGGTAAACGCGACATCTATCGTTGCGTGAAACTTCCCAACGGAGAATGGTCGCGTGCTTTGAACATCGGCTCGCAAGTCAATACGATTTACGATGAAGATGCTCCTTTCTTAACTGCAGATGGTAAGACCCTTTACTTCGCGTCACGAGGTCACAATACCATGGGCGGTTTCGATATCTTCTCTTCCAAATTGGGTCAGGATGGTGAGTGGAGTGCACCGGTAACGCTAGGGTATCCTATCAACACCGTTGATGATGACGTATTCTTCGTGCCAATGGCCGATGGTCGTCGCGCTTACTACTCATCTTCCAAGGATGGTGGTTACGGTTTGAAAGATATCTACCTGGTTGACATGCCGGATATTACCGAAGAAACTCAGCTTGCAGTATTGAAGGGTTATGTGATAACCCCGGAAGGCGAAGAGCTGCCGGATGACTTGCGTATTTTGGTGAAGAACGACAAGAATGCAGAAGTCTCTGAGTACCGTCCTCGCAAGCGCGATGGTGGTTACCTCGCCGTACTGAACCCATGTACAAGCTATCACATCGAATACTACAAGGGCAAGGAGAAAATTAAAGAAGACGATATCAACGTACCGTGTGAAACTTCCTTCCAGGAAATCGAGCGCGAGGTATTCCTTGTACCTGTGAGCCTGACCAAGGAGGAGCCGGCAGTGGAGAAAGCTCCAGAAACCCCCGGCAAAAAGACCGATGGTAAGGACGCTAAGACAGGCGACAAGAAATCCGGTGGCAAAACAGCAGGTGCAGATAAGCCCGGTACAACTGCAGGAGCGAAGACGACCGGAACTGCCGGAGCTGCAGCAGGAGTTGCGGCGGCAACTGCCGGAGATAAGTCAGACACGGCAACCAAGAAGGAAGCTGTTCCGGGTATTACATCAGGTGAGGCATTCAGCGGTAAAATCGAAGAGCCGGCAATCACTGCGACACCTGCCGGTCAACCGATGGACCCAATTGAAATGAAGTACGATAAGAAGGATCCTATCGGTCGTCAATTCATTCCGGAGAAAGGCTTCGCTCAGTACGCGCACTACTTCGTTTACGGCTCGCACAGCATGATGAAGGATGAGAGCGACTTCGCCTATTTCGTGCGTGATATTGATGCCATTATTAAGGCAGGAAAGAAGCCGGTAATCGTGATTGAAGCCTCGGCTTCAAAAGTACCTTCAGTGAAATACAAGTCGAACGAAGAGCTCGTTCAATTACGCTTCGATACAGCGCATGATGTTGTGCGAGATGCATT
>CANHYZ010000121.1 GCA_947464885.1 Flavobacteriales bacterium | reverse complement strand
TCAAGCGAAGCCGAACGAAAAGCTATGGCCATTGCATTGCTGGAAAAGGTTGGGCTTTCGGGCGAACACTATTCACGCTATCCTCATGAGTTTAGTGGTGGCCAGCGGCAGCGGATTGTTATTGCGCGTGCTTTGGCTTGCAAACCCTCCTTTATCATTTGTGATGAAAGTGTCTCTGCACTGGATGTTTCCGTACAAGCGCAGGTGCTGAATTTGCTCAATGATTTAAAAGCAGAATACAACCTGACATACCTTTTTATTTCACACGATTTACGGGTGGTTCATTACATGAGCGATCGCATCATGGTCATGAGAAAAGGATGCATTGAAGAGATTGGTGAAGCCAACAATGTGTTCAATCATCCTACATCCGTCTACACGCGTCAACTCCTCGATGCCATTCCCGGAAAATAAGAACCAACAGGTTCATCCGTTGAATCGGTCGTGTCCGACTACATTTGTACGCAGATAACTTTCAACATGTCGGACAAACAAACAGTTTTAGCAGAAAAAATTGCCGCCGCACACTTGGGTGGTGGATCTAAGCGTATTGAATCGCAGCACAAAAAAGGCAAGCTCACTGCTCGCGAGCGTATACACTTCCTGTTGGACGAGGGTTCGTTCGAGGAGTTGGGTATGCTGGTAACGCATCGCTCGACCAACTTTGGTCTTGATAAAGAGGTTTATCCAGGCGACGGCGTCGTTACAGGATACGGCACCATCAACGGCCGCTTGGTCTATGTTTTTTCCCAGGACTTCACGGTAATGGGTGGATCACTTGCTGAAGCGCACGCCGAAAAAATCTGTCGCATCATGGATCTTGCTATGCAAAACGGTGCGCCGGTTATCGGATTAAACGACAGTGGTGGTGCTCGCATTCAAGAGGGTGTGGTGTCGCTTGGTGCCTATGCTGATATTTTTTATCGCAACACGCGTGCGAGTGGCGTGGTGCCGCAAATCAGCGCTATCATGGGCCCTTGCGCCGGCGGTGCTGTTTATTCACCGGCACTCACCGATTTCATCATGATGGTTGAAAACACCAGTTACATGTTTGTCACCGGTCCCAATGTGGTCAAAACCGTAACGCACGAAGAAGTCACTAGCGAGGAATTAGGTGGCGCAAACACACACGCCTCTAAGAGTGGTGTCACGCACTTTAAGGCAGAGAACGATGTTGCGTGTCTGAAAATGATCCGCGATTTGCTGACTTACATTCCTCAAAACTGTGAAGACGAGGCGCCCCAACAAGCCTATGCACCAGGCAACGAATTAAGACCAGGACTTGATTCGATTATCCCCGACAACCCTAACCAGCCTTACGACATGCATGAGGTAATTACGCAGGTCATTGACGAAGGATCTTGGATGGAGGTTCATAAAGATTACGCGGAAAATATCATTGTGGGATTCGCGCGTATTGCAGGCAAGAGCATTGGCATTGTTGCGAATCAGCCCGCCTTTTTAGCCGGGGTACTCGATATTAAATCATCCACCAAAGGAGCGCGGTTTGTGCGCTTTTGCGACGCATTCAATATTCCGCTTCTGGTGTTTGAAGATGTTCCGGGATTTTTACCGGGCACAGATCAGGAATGGAATGGCATTATTTCCAACGGTGCCAAGTTGCTTTATGCCTTCAGTGAAGCCACTGTGCCACGTGTGACCGTTATTACCCGCAAAGCTTATGGAGGCGCTTATGATGTGATGAACTCAAAGCATATCGGGGCCGACATGAACTATGCTTGGCCAACGGCAGAAATCGCTGTCATGGGTGCTAAAGGCGCTGCCGAAATCATCTTCAAAAAAGAAATTTCCGAGGCGGCTAACCCCGATCAAAAATGGAAGGAGAAAGAAGCGGAATACGCTGAGCTTTTCGCCAATCCATACAGCGCAGCGCAACGCGGCTATGTGGATGAGGTTATTCTTCCCTCTCAAACCCGAATAAAACTCATACGCGCTTTTGCTATGCTGGAAAACAAAGTTGACAGCATGCCTAAGAAGAAACATAGCAACATGCCGTTATAAAATCCCATCCATGCTAAGATCAATGACTGGCTTCGGTAAAGCCGACGGCACTATCGGAAACAAGAAATTCACCGTCGAATTGCGTTCACTCAACAGTAAGCAATTGGATCTGAATATCCGGATTCCCGGTACTTACCGCGAAAAAGAACTCGAATTACGCTCTTGGTTGAGCGACAACATACAGCGCGGTAAAGCTGA
This sequence comes from Flavobacteriales bacterium, assembly GCA_947464885.1. Lineage (GTDB taxonomy): Bacteria > Bacteroidota > Bacteroidia > Flavobacteriales_D > Sanyastnellaceae > JAIBBG01. Next base: position 4,268 of record CANHYZ010000121.1, on the reverse strand, counting down.
TCTGCTCGTTTATTACGAAAGCCTGGAAGCCGAAAAGCGTGTGGCTATCAACAAGCCGCTCATGATGGCTTATTACGCCGATTTAAAGTCGTTCAGCGAAGAAGCCGGTGTGAGTGGTGGTGACTACCTGAATGCCCTCATGCGCATTCCGGACGTTTTGAAACCGGAGTCAACTGAGCTCGATGAAGAAGAGTGGGCTGCGCTTTTCTCCCTCATTAAGGAGGCGTTTCATCGCTTTGATACCTATCGTCAGCTGGAGGGCGAAAAACTCACGAAAGAATTCCATCAACGCATCGCGCTCATTGAGGAGAATCGTCTCGCGCTGCAAGAGCCCATCAAGGTTCGCAACCAACGCGTGCGCGAAAAACTGCGCAACAACCTGGAGGAGCTCATACCTATCGACAAGATTGACCCTAACCGTTTCGAACAGGAGTTGATTTATTACCTCGAGCGCCTCGACATCAGTGAAGAATATCAGCGTCTAGAGACCAATTGCAGTCATTTCAGCGACGAACTAACCGGTGCGTCACAAGGTAAAAAGCTGGGCTTCATTTCACAGGAAATCGGACGTGAAATCAACACCATCGGCAGTAAGGCTAACGACGCGGATATGCAACGACTGGTTGTAGTCATGAAAGATGAACTGGAAAAAATCAAAGAACAAATCAATAACGTGCTCTAAGTATCTTTGCCGACCATCTTCATGAGCAACGGTAAGGCCATCATATTTTCGGCTCCCAGCGGCGCAGGCAAAACGACCATCGTCAGACACCTCATGGGCCTGCCCGGCTTGCACCTTGCCTTCTCTGTTTCTGCAACAACACGCACCAAGCGTGATTACGAAAAAGACGGCGTCGATTATTACTTCATCTCAGCCGAGGAGTTCCTGCAACGTGCCCGTAATGGAGAGTTTATCGAATGGGAAGAGGTGTACCCCGGTCAGTATTATGGCACGTTAAAAAGCGAAATTGAGCGAATCTGGAATAGGGGAGAGCACGTCATTTTTGATTTGGATGTTGTGGGTGGACTCAACCTCAAAAAGATTCTCGGTGACCGCGCGTTGGCTGTTTTCGTAAAGCCTCCGAGCATTGATGTCTTAGTTCAGCGCCTGGAGGGCCGCAGCACGGAAACACCGGAAAAAATTGCACAACGCGTGGCCAAAGCGCATCACGAAATGGAATATGAACCGCGTTTCGATACCGTTGTGGTTAATGATGATTTGATTATCGCTCTTCGCCAAGCAGAAGAACGTGTGAGCCATTTTCTACAACAGCCATGAGGGTTGGTCTCTATTTCGGTTCATTCAACCCGCCACACCTCGGGCATCTCGCCATTGCTGACGCTGCCTTAAAGCATGCTCATCTCGACGAAATCTGGTTTGTCGTTAGTCCGCAAAACCCCTTTAAAACGAACGACGCACTTGCCCCTGAAAAGCAGCGATTGGAGATGGTTGAGTTGATTTGCGCATCAGATAATCGGCTTAAACCATGCGCTATTGAATTCACACTCCCCAAGCCTTCTTACACGTGCGAAACCTTGCGTCTTTTATCCGCGCAATTCGAACATAAGTTCCACCTCATTATCGGCGAAGACAACTGGCGGGTATTCAACAAGTGGCGCGAATATGAATGGATTCTGGAGCACTATCCCGTGCTGGTCTATGGTCGCCGGCAAACCGACACAGCATCTTGCGGCGATACCATTTCCGACGATGTTTACTTCATCCCCGGAGCATACCTGGATGTGTCGGCTACGGAAATTCGTGATCGGATTCGACGAGGCGAATCCATAGCGGCTTTCGTTGATCCGCTTGTGGAAACCTACATTACAACAAAGGGGTTATACCGGTAGCGTTCGCTTCAGCACAGCCTCAAGCCAACTTAAACGTTGGCTTTTTTCATGGATCGCCGCTTCAGTGCTGCGTCGATAAACAATGTAGAGAGAATTACAGCGGCGCCACCATAAAACGGCCCGCTCATGTATTCAGACTCTCCGTACAACCACAATGCAATCAAGATGGTGTAAACGGGTTCCAGATTAATCGCAAGCGCACACGTAAAGGGTGTCAACACGCGCATTACCCGAATACTGACGATAAAAGCTACGCCTGTGCAAAGGATGCCCAAAACCAGGAGCATCGCAAGATCCCTGGTCTCTAATCCCTGTGCAACTATGTGCCACTCTCCGTTAAAGAGCAGAAATACCGATAGACCAATCGCTGCAAAGAGCATTTCCCAAAAAGCTATTTGAACCGGATCATGGCGAATGACCAAACGAGAATTCAGTGTGGAGAATAGCGACGCCAGAAAAGCAGCAATAAGAGCCAGCACAATTCCCAAAACATATTGCGATTCAAAATTGAAAATGAGAGCCAAGCCCGCAATAACAATTAAGCCTAGTCCCATTTCATACCACTGAATGCGCTCTCTTCTGACCAACGGACCCAAAATGGATACGAAAAACGCCGATGTGCTTAACACCACCAGTGCCACCGAAATTTTGGAGTACTTGATGGCCGCGAAAAAAAACACCCAGTGTGCGGCGGTCAACAAACCCACTGCTGCAAAACGCGCTAATTCTCTGGTTGTGGCCATAACCCGGATTTTGCGAATCAGCACAAAAAGCAATATGGTGACAACAGCAATTACGACGCGCCACCACACCAAGGGAACCGCGGATAACGAAATCTCATTACCCAGAATACCCGTGAGCCCCCACACCAATACGATGACGTGGAGCAACAAGAGATTAGCGACGTACGGGCCCCTCATGCTCGTGTTCTAATTCCACAATACCGCCGCTCATCGTGTATTTCAAAATGTCTACTGAATTGCGTTCGATGCGTGTGATGTTTTTTACGGGAACAATCATCATGTGGCCGGAAAAACTGTAGCTCATCGGAAAATACACCGCAACCTTTCCTTGAATATTGCCCAGTTCGGATAAATCCGTGTCAGTGATGAATCCAATCATCTCAAGCTCCATGGTCTCGCTCACCTTCACCAATACAGGTTGATTGAATTTCTTTTCCTTCCCCACAAAAGCGCTCATTACGTCTGATATCGCCTTGTAGAGGTTGTTCACTCCCGGAATTTTGTCGACTAGGCGGGTAAACAGTCCCTTGATTCGATCGTTGATGAAAATACTACCAAACCAACCCATAACGAATAACACGAGTATGAGCATCAGAATACCCCAACCCGAGAAATGATCTCCTTTGGTTGGCAGTTCAGCCTCGGAATAAAGGATGCGCGGCACTATGCTGTCCATCCATGTGAATAATTGGTAAACAATATAACCCGTGCCGAAAACAGGGAGCGTTATCAGCAACCCATTCAACACATAGTGGACAAAACGACGAAAGTATATGTTCTTCATAACGACCCGAATTAGAGCGGCAAAGGTAAAGCCCCATCGAAAAGTGGTTAACTCGGAGCAGATATTCGTCATAAACCGCAACCCGCACTTGCCTTGTTCGGTATAAACAACGGCCTCATGGAATTGAGGTATGTTGTATTGGCGTCTCTTCGTTTACATATCACCCTCCTTTTGCTCGCTGTTTTTGCGCAGCACAATGTTTTTGCACAGTCCATAACCCTGCAGTGCGAACAACCTACGGGTTGCGCACCACATGGAGTAATTATTACTGCTGTTGACGCCGGAGGGAACGCGCTGAATAATGTTAGCTGGTCTGTGACGGGGCCCAACGGCGCTGTGTTGCAATCAACATCCAATCCCTATGTGGCCATTTTCAATATTCCGGGTGGTTATGATTTCACCGTCACCTCGGCAACCCTGGGAAGTAGTGTATTCGAAGACTTTGTGACAGTCCATGGTCGTCCAACCGCATCTTTTCAAGTTGCTGATGCGGGCGGGTGTTTACCTTTTTGCACGTCCTTCATAAATACCAGCACACCCGGTTCAGGCGACATTGTCGAATGGAATTGGGATTTCGGTGATGGTACTGTTGATTTCACGCAACAACCAACGCATTGCTACACACAGGCCGGAACTTACACACCTGTGCTCTCCATCGCAGACGAAAACGGCTGTTTCGCCTCTTTGCAGATGCCTCAAATGATTACCGTTTCAGGTGTGTCGCCGGTTTCAGATTTTCAAATCGGTGCGCAAAGCTCCTGCAACTTACCCACGAACATCAGTTTCAACTCCACATCCACCAACGCCTCAGGATTGCAGTGGTTTGTGAATAATGAAAGCGCCGGCACATCAGCAAGCCCTTCTATTTCTTTTGCTAGTGCCGGAGACTA
>CANHYZ010000120.1 GCA_947464885.1 Flavobacteriales bacterium | reverse complement strand
TCTGTTACCGTTTCCGTTTGTTCCGTAGACTGCTGTTCTGATTGTTCAATATCGTCTGAGCTCTGTGTTTCCTCTTGAGGCAGCAATGTCTCCTCCGGAATTTCCTCCAGCTTCTTCTCCACCCTGCGCTCTTCATCTTCGCGCACTTTCGAATCGGTATCCTTGCCGTAGCGCTCGAAATAACCATCGCCAATGAGTCCCATGAGCCGCGCAATTTGCGTTTGCCTTCGTCGCATATACGGACCGGGTTTAGACACACTGTATTTGTTGGGGTTAGGCAAACAAGCCGCGATCAGTGCCGCTTGCTCTCGAGACAACTTCGATGCGCTTACTCCGAAATAATCTTTTGCTGCGGCACCTACACCAAACTTACACGGTCCCATCTCGATGACGTTGAGATAGACCTCCATGATGCGTTCCTTCCCCCAAATCCACTCAATCAAATAAGTGAAATACACCTCAAAGGCTTTCCGTATCCACTTGCTGAATTTGGAAGAGCCCGGCCACAAAAAAACATTCTTCGCAGTCTGTTGCGTAATCGTACTCGCCCCGCGATACTTCCCTTTTTTTGCGCCGGTTGTTTCGTTGTATTTCCTCGCCTTCTCCACCGCGCCCCAATCGATACCTCCATGCTTCATGAAGTTGTTGTCCTCGCTGGCAACAACGGCCAGCTTCATTTGCTTGGATATCGCATCACCGTCGACCCATTCCTTGTGAAACTCAGCACCCGGCGGACAATCGCAGGTCAATTGAAGAAACGTCGTGGGAGGATTGACCCACTTGTAGACGACTACCAACAGTATCGTAAAAGCGAAATAACCGCCAATAATCCAACCCGCCAAGCGCGCCACTCGCTTCAGATTCCAGCCGGGCTTGGTTGCTGACATAGGCTTCATTACTTGATTCCAAGTTTGGTTTTCACGTCCATCGGCAGAGCATCCTTATGCACCACAATACCTACTGTCTTCATCAGGTAATAATTGCGTGACACATGCTGATAGCCACCGAACGGATTGGTTGTTCCCCACGAATTTTTGGTGATGTAATAGGTGTTTCCATTCTGATCCTTTGATTTACCCGTGATGTGCATCAAATGATCATCGGTTGTTTCGAATCGGTCAAACGCCTCTTGACGCGCAGCCTGCGTAGGCACAACTTCCGAATGAACCTTAGTCCACCACTCTTCCTTTTTCGGTTGTTCTGCTGGCATTACAGCGACGCCTTGGGTGAACGAAAATCCTTTTTCACTCACGTCAGCATCCCAGGCGATGGTATAACCATTGTCAAGGGCATGATCTGCGATTCTTCCCAGATCATCGATTGTAACGTTATAAAAACCTCCCTTTGCCCAATTATCAGGCACTTCCAAAACAAACTCACGGTAATAGGGGTGATGACTAAACGACGTGATACTCACATAATCCTCCGGATTGAGCTTCAAGGCATCGCGGAAAGAAGCGGGCGTGTATTGTTTTCCATTGAATTCGAAATTCGCCGGAGGCAAGGTTCCAATCTCTGCATCGAGAATCCCCTCTATGGAGCGCTTCCAATCTTCACCCTCCTCATTCAACTTTCGCTCGAGGACGGTTTTCACTGTCGACTCAAGCATGGCGTCCAATCCGTTGTGATTGTATTCAGTTGTTCCATTCTTCAGGCCACTGTAAACAGACTCAGGCACTACTCCGTAATCACGCAGGATGTTGATGACATCATGACTCAATCCACCGGGTCCGAATTGCTGCTTACCCTGAAACCGCACATAACTGTCGGCTTTAAGTGGATAGGTCAGACGCACATTATACATCTCCGATAAATCAACCGGCTTTCCTCCTTTGCGTATCACCTCAGCTTCCAAAAAGGAAACCGTAGCAAAACTCCAGCAGGTGCCCGTTTGACATTGGTTTTCGGTTGCACCGACCGTGTTTTCCTTTACAACAGTGAAGGTGTAAGGTGAAGTTGCAGGCTGCTGTGCTCCCGCGTTGAAAACCGCGATGGAAAAAGCAGAAATGAGGAAAATTCTTTTCATGGGATTTATCTGTGACGCAATGATACTTCGAAGCCTCGCTCCTATCAACCCCAAAATGTTCAAATGAGTTGATATTCGATGAATGCTCAATCCAATAAAGCAGCAGATTTGCTTTTGGTACACAATTAAGCTATGAAAAAGTCTATTGCCGTAGTATGCGGAGGATTCAGCGGGGAATCCGTTGTCAGTATGCGCAGCGCGCAAATGGTCATGAATAACATCGACCGTTCACTCTACGATCCATTGAAAGTGGTAGTAACACCGACACGCTGGTACGCTGAATATGAAGGAAGCGAAATCGATGTAAATCGTGCCGATTTCACGGTCTCCATCGCCGGACAGACACGCCATTTCGACGGCGTCTTTATGATTATTCATGGCACGCCCGGAGAGAACGGCATTCTGCAGGGCTATTTCGAACTGTTGCGAATTCCGACCACAACAGGCGATACGCTGAACATGGCGCTCACCTTCAACAAGAAAATGACAACGCGTGTGTTGGCGACGTTTGGTTTACGTGTAGCACAAAGCACAACACTGAAAGCGATGGAACCCTATTCCGTTCAAAGCATCCTCGACATCGTTAGCTTACCGTGTTTTGTTAAGCCCAACTGCGGTGGCAGCAGCATTGGCACTTCACGCGTAAATGCCGCGGAAGATTTGCATCGCGCTATAGACATTGCCTTTAAAGCGGACGACCAAATCATCATTGAAGAATTCATTCAAGGCGATGAAGTCACCTGCGGCGTCATTCAATGGGAGGGCCGCATCACGGCATTGCCCATTACCCAAATCATTTCCAAAAAAGAATTTTTCGATTACGAAGCCAAATACCAGGGCCAGTCGGAGGAAATTACACCTGCTCCTATCGACCAGGAACTCTATCGCGCCGTGCAAATGCAAGCTGAAGAGATTTACCAGAAACTGGATTGCCGTGGTATGATTCGCGTGGATTTCATCATTCGCGGCTCAGAGATCTTCGTGATTGAAGTGAACACTACGCCGGGCTTTTCAGAGGCCAGTATCATTCCACAACAGGCCGCAGTTCAGGGCATCGACAAAAAATCACTGATTACAGCTGTTATACAGAGCTGCTATTAACTCAAGGCATTAAGATCGGAGGTTCTTCCTCCTGCCCTTTTCGGAGCTTGCTTTCCTTGCGCTGCTTCCAATACGTGCGCACCAGCAGCATTGTGGTGATACCGATGAACCCGATGATGATATAACCAACGTAGTGCTCGATGGCCGGAAATTGGGTACCCAAATAATATCCAATCAGACTCAGGGAGGTAATCCATAAAGCTCCTCCCAACACATTAAAAAACATGAAGGTCGGAACCGGTACACGGATAACACCGGCGATGATTGGCGCGAAGGTTCTGATAATGGGCAAGAAGCGTCCGAGCACGAGGGTCTTGCCGCCGTGCTTGGCATAAAACGTCTGCGTCAAATCCAAATACTTTCGCTTAAAAATGATGGAGTCCTTGCGCTCAAACAACCGCGGCCCAACACGCCTTCCGAAAACATAACCGAAAAGACTGCCACCAACAGCAGCACCAAACATCAGCAACGTCAGTGGTGTAATATCCGTATTGAGCAAATCAGGCTTCGTAGCGCAAATCAAACCGGACAGAAAGATGAGTGAGTCACCCGGTAGAAAAAAACCAAAGACAAATCCGTTCTCGGCGAAAATGACCAGCAAGAGAAGGAACAATCCGCCATGATGAATGATGGATTCAGGATTTGTCAACTCCTTGAGAAACTCCCACACTTGCATTGGCGAAAGATAGAAAGAAACTGTTTCCTGTCAAGTCCTGACTGATTAAGCTTCTGTCCACACTTTGGTACCCTCGGAGCAATTCGCGCAAATGTCAATTTTGCTTCTCGATTCAAAAACGGCTCCGCGGAAGGCCCTGTATTGCTCGCCATTCCAAATGGTGCTCAGAGATTGTTCCGAAAGGTCACCCAGCACATGAGTTGCATCCTTGTCAAAACAACAGGGTACGACTTTCCCATTCCATGTGATGACACACCCGCTCCACATGCGCCAACAGTGATTATCCAACCTGTTCTTCACACGGTATGTACCGTCCTTCAGGCGCATGTAACGACTGTATTTCTCCTGGGTGGGTATCAAGGGATTTCCCTGTCGATAATCATATACCTGTGCTGTCTTCAGTCGAACTTCGTCCGCACCCATCTCGGATCCAAGACGGAGAATATCGTCCACCTGATGCTCATTGGGACGGACAACCAAAAACTGGAAAATCACTTGAGGATAGGCGGAGTTCAACTCCCGCTTGGCCCTGATGATGGCCTGTGCACCACGTAGCACCTGATCGAGCTTTCCGTGGACGCGATACTGCTCATACACTTCCTGCGTCGTGCCATCGATTGAAATAATCAAACGGCTCAACCCGGACTGGACTGTTTTTCGGGCAACCTCATCGGTCAGAAAATGCGCGTTTGTGCTGGTGGAAGTAAACATCCCGCTTTTATGGGCATGGCTGACCATTGTCAAAAAATCGCGATGAATAAACGGTTCTCCCTGGAAATAAAAATTCAAGTGAATGGCATGCTTCGACACTTGATCTATCCATGATCGAAAATCACCGGAGTTAATATTCCCCGTTGGTCTTGAAAACATCTTCAATCCGCTGGGACATTCCGGACAACCTAGGTTACACGCCGTTGTTGGTTCAATACTGAGGCTAATGGGCATACCCCAATGAACAGTGTGGCCAAAAATGCGCGACGTATAAAACGACATCCACACCAGCAAGGCATTCCAAACGCGATGAAGCGTTAAACACTTCGCGTAAGGGATTACATCAAATCGGAATGCAGGCATAGGGCAAAATTAGACACCACGTCCTCCTATATTTGAAACATCATGCGAAAGATTATCTCCCTGCTGCTCCTCTTGGTGTTGGAAACAGCATGTATGGCGCAAACCATCAGGGGCAAAGTTGTCGACAAAGGCTCAGGTGAACCATTGGTGTTTGTCTCGGTCTCTGAGGCAGGAACATTGAATGCTACCTACAGCGATATCGACGGCATTTTTGAGATTACGCTCCTCGACCCACAGCACGATTTACATTTCAATCTGATTGGCTATGAAGCACGCACAGTTACTGCCGATCAGCTCAACGAAGGCCCCATCAAACTGAAGCCAAACGAAAACCTGCTGACCGAGATTACCATTCTTCCCGGCGTAAATCCAGCCGAACGCATCATTCGCGAAGCCATCGAAAACAAGCGTAAAAACAACCCCGAAAGCGACCTAGCCTTTACCTACGACAGCTACAATATCCTGGCTTTCGGCGCTGAAATGGACTCCTCGTTGTTTCAAGACACGGCCCGATTCAATCGACTCAGCAAAGACGAAAAAGAAGCCCAAACCTTCCTCAACCAACAGTATTTGTTTTTGATGGAAAGTATCACCCAACGCAAATTTCTGCCACCCAACCATAGTGAAGAAACGATTATTGCCAATCGTGTTTCAGGCCTCAAAACAACAGACCTCTTCCTCTTGGGTACGCAATTGCAATCGTTCTCCTTCTATGGTGAGTCCGTAGAACTAATGGGCGTTAAGTACATGAGCCCGCTGGCAGACAATGCCATCAACAAGTATCGATTTGAATGGGTTGATACAACGCGCAGTGGTATCGACACCATTTTCACCATAACGTTTCAACCCAAATCAAAAAAGAACTTTCCTGCCATGCGGGGAACGCTCTACATCAACAGTAATGCGTATGCCATTCAACAAGTAGTCGCTGAACCTTCCGTCGAAGGACAAGTCTCCTTCAAAATCCAACAGCAATATGCTTATTTGGAAAACCGCAAGTGGTTTCCCCTACAACTGAATTCGAAGATTTTGTTTGACTCAACGGTGTCGGCCGGACCGGGACTTCCCCTTATCGGCTCAGGGCGTTCGTACATCAAAAACATCACACTGGGCGCACCCTTGAAGTCATCCGAATTCACGCCCGTGACACTTCAAATTTCACCGCAAGCGGCAGAACAATCCGACACGCTTTGGAATCGCTACCGCGAGCGCCAGCCCGACGCGAAAGAATTGCGCACCTACCAAGTCATCGATAGCCTAGGTGAAGCCTTTCACCTCGATCGACGGGTGCGCGCATTTGAAGCCCTTACCACGGGTCAATTGAATCTGGGCTACGTCAATTTCGACTTACGGCAGCTGATGGCCTTTAATGATTATGAAGGGTTTCGGCTTGGCGGCGGTTTGCGCACCAGTCATCGTGTATCCGAACATTTTTCCATTGGTGGCTATGGCGCATACGGCTTCAGGGACAAAGCCTGGAAATACGGTGCCGACGCACTGGTGCATCTCTACCGCCTGCGCAACATCTGGTTGAAGTATGAGTACCGAAATGATGTGCAAGAACTTGGAGGCAATCATCTGCTTCCGGATGCAACGGGGTTTCTAACACCGCATCTCTATCCGCTCTTTGTTTCGCGCATGGATCGTCGCGAAAAGCAGGAGGTCAGTCTCAACGCCAGAGCC
>CANHYZ010000119.1 GCA_947464885.1 Flavobacteriales bacterium | reverse complement strand
TGTGGTTGAACGGCGAGGAAAGTGGCTATCGTTTCATCGATGGAGCAACATTGCCCGATCCAATTCAAATTGTATCAGTAGCTCCTTATTGCGTGGGTTCACCGGTTGAATTCAGCTATTCCGACATGATTGATGGTAATATGATTGAGACCTACAACTGGCAGTTCGGTGATGGTTCAGTCGCAAACGGTCAGGATGTTTCTGTAAGCATCACAGCTCCGGGTGCAACGCCGGTAATGCTGAATATGACTGCTGCTAATGGCTGCACATATCAGGTGGCCGGAGAGGTTTTCGTTTCAACGTCACCGGTGGCGGCGTTTACCTACAGCTTCGATGCGAACACTTCGATTGTTACCTTCGACAATACATCGACGATCAGCAGTGGTAACATCGCTTCTTACAATTGGAATTTTGGCGATAACAATTCTTCCACAGAAATGGACCCAAGCCATACTTACGCTGCTACAGGTCTTTATAACGTTACTCTGACTGCTACGTCGGCACTGGGTTGTACTTCGAGTGTGGAGATACCTGTCAATGCATCTGTTGGTGTGTTGGAGCAGCTTGCTGAAATGAATGTCGTGGTTTACCCGAATCCTGCTTCACAATTGGCGCGAGTAGTATCGTCGATGGACGGAACTGTCTGCATAGTTGATCAAGCCGGACGTAAAGTGCTCGATCACGTTCGCATTACCCCAAACAGTCCGGTTGCACTGGATATGAATGAATGGGCGGAGGGAATGTATCAGGTTGTTGTTTCCGGAAATCACGGAGCAACTTCTATTCGTTTGCTGAAGGTCAATTAAGTGTTTAGATCATATTTTTAAAGGAGGGAAGCCCGGTCATATGACCGGGTTTTCTTTTTTATGACCCTGTTTATTTCCCATGTTGTATTTTTTTTTAGGATTATGAAATAATGTGAATCCGTTTACGGTTCTCAAGGCAGAAGTCTTTTTCCTCCACTTTTAATCCTTATATGTCATGAGAATCTGCATAGCAATCCTGTGCTTGCTGACCGTGTCCGCCCGCGCACAAGAATCTACCGATGATGGTTATCTGAGTTTTTATCTCCGCTATGACGAAGGGAAAACTACGCTTTCCGAATACGAGGAAAGTCTATTGTTGGATCATGTCTACGATTTGTTTTATTCGGAAAGCGTGATAATTAAAATACGGCGCAACAGTAATTCCTTTGCCGATGAAGCGATTACCTCAGAACGCTACGACTATTTCGTGGAGCTCCGCAAGGAGTATGGTTTATCGGAGGCAACAACAGCAATCGATATCGTTTCATCACGATTTGAAGAGGATGTGCTTGCTGATGTGCATATTCGGTACCGAGATCCTATACTGCAAAAGAAGGTGGCTCGTAAGGAAACAAAATTCACGCAGCCCGATGGCTGGAGAGCTCATTGTTTTGCTTCAGATGTTTCGTTCGTACGAAATACAAAAATTCAAATTCTTCATACACCCGAGGAGTTTGCGAACATCCATCTTCTTACGGTTGATGAGGACGGTGAGCGCCTGGAGGTTTTTGCTGTTGTTTCTATAACATTTCCAAAGGATACTGTGTTTCCTGCCCCTGTGAAGTTCCAAATTCCATTGCATGGCATCGAAGAGATAGGATGTAAAGAGTACATGCTGATGAGTGGTGCGTCGAGTACGTTTCCTGCCAATTCCAATAAGGCCTCTGTGAAGCGTGAAGACGGTATGATGCTATGGAAGTTGGATGCCGACAAATCAGGAACGTATGTGATTGCTCGAAAGGCTGCCGATACACATGCAATGAAGTTCTGCGCACCGGAAGGATACGTTCTCGTCAGCGGACGCGCTACCTCGATGAGCCCATATCTGCAAGTTGAGGCGACAGTTGCAGGTAATCAACTTTCGGCAACATTCAACCGGATGCCGGATCCTGAACATGTCATGTGCGACTTTGTCATTGCTGACCTGGCCGGTAATCAATACTCGACCCCCGCTGTGTCGGCAAAGTCGCTCATGAACGGGAACATGCTTTCTTTTTTGCGCAAAGGAGATCCTGTGTTGCCGGAAATGTTGGTGGCTCAAAAGGTATTAAACAACTAAAATCGAATAACCATGAATATAAGAATTGTCTTGATGGTCGTGTATTTGCTGTCTGCAGTGCACGTGATCGCACAAAGCGTTTCGCCTTCCGTGAAGGACCTTGATTTTGCCATGGTGGCGGAGCAGTTTAATACCTGTAATGATAAACGGGAGCCCATGACTTTTTTGTCGGGATGTTCCATTGCAGGAGATGATGAGTTATTAAGAAAGAATCCTATAGAGATTATGTTTAATCCCATAGCGAAGGTCGATCGAGAAGATTGCTTGCTGATGCGCTGGGATCCCGTGCTCAGGGCATGGAAGAAATTCCCGGGTAATCGGTTGAACAATACGTTCGAAGGAAGGAATGCCTATTGGTCGGCTGTCGTTGATGCGTCGGGGCATTACGCGCTCATGAAAGAGATAGCGAACCACGGGAGCACTCAGCTCTTGATACCCGGTGGTTATGCTGCGGAGGAATGGAAGTATGTTCAGCCTAATCTCGGTATTGTTTGCGAAGGCTTCTCGACAACACGAACGATAGCTGTACCCGTGATGAATCTTTCCCCATTAGCGCAGATTTCATTGAAGTTTCGTAAGAATGGCGAACCTGTCAGCGTTTTGTCCGGCTTATATGTCGGCCAAGTTGTGAAGGATGTCTGGAAAGATCCTGACGCCATAAACGGTTCATATGAGCTGTCTCTTACCACGAGCAAGTAGTCCTTATTCATTCTTTAAATCATAAACCAATGAGATACGTAAAATCAGTTTTCTTAAGCGTTACCTTCTGCCTGCTTGCTTCTGTAGTCTTCGCCTATGCTGCGCATGTCGATATCGGCGAAGCATTGAAGCGAAAGATTATACGCTATCAAGCCGTTAAATCCTCTAGCGGTCTTGATATAACCGTAACGAATCTGTTGCATGACTCTGTGTATGTGGAAATCGGCTCGGGATGGATTTTTCCGACCGCCGATGAATCCATGCAGCCTCAAGTGGTATCCAGGTCGCATATGATTTGCCTTGCAGAGGGCGAAGAACGAAGAGCCCGCTTGCTGACGTTGTGTGGCAATGCGCCGGGTCGGACGGTGCCCCAAGGATATGCTGAATTTTTAAAGCCCGTATTGGGCAAAAGTGATATGGTTGCGACATTACGGGAGTTGGAGCCCTACAAGATGGACCGGAAGTGTATCATTCAAAATATAGTTTGGCATTATACAAATGGGCACACGATGGCCAATTTTCATCCGGGCAATACCGGAATTGATGAGTATCTAACAGCCATGCACGTTTTTCAGGCCAATGAACCTGATGTCGTTGATCCCGGTTATCGCATCAGGTACCGTGAGTCGTTGCATCCTGAAGAATCGGTTTTCACCGGCGCGTCAGAAGAAATTGAAGGGCACGTCAGCATTAAGGTGAATGCTGCTACCAATTGCACAGTTGCGTTGCTCGACCAAAACGGAATGTTGCTCAAACCCTTGAAGTATGTCAACGATCAGCAGCCCGGTGAGTATTCGTTGTCCTTCAAAAGTTATGTGCTGGATCTTCCAAAGGGCAATTACAGCGTGGCGGTATTCGATAAGGAGGGCAAGACCTTAGGTGCGCTCCCGGTGGAGATTTAAGTAAGAATACACGAACGTAATCAGTAAGGATGGTTGAAAATACCATCCTTATTTTTTTACAATCGATTGTATTTTTGAGCCAATGCCACCTGTTCACCTCGATATTCTGCATGCCGAAGCTTCAGCAGAACTGCTTCGTGTTATGCACTCTGAATTTCCGGTAGCGATGGTACAGTTGCCTGCTGTGTTTGCTTTGATTGCTCCATCCAATGCGGCAGGAGTTGAAGCCTTGAATACAGCGAAGCGTAGATTGTCCGGAAAACACTACGGGTCGGCCATCGGCGGTCTCCGTGAGTTTCTGGCAATGGCCGATCCTGATTATTTGCCGGAGATATTTCAAAAAGATGAAACCAGTTTATGCGCTTTGGAAGGCTCCTTTATTCGACTAAGGGTTGGTGAAGCTGCAATCGAAACTCCAACGATAACCGGTGGCACTCACCAAGGTCTGCTTTTGGCGGAAGGCCCCGAAAGAGCTTTGTTTAAGGCCATTGAGCGTTCGTTTCAGCATTCCGAACCGAATGAAGTTTTTGCAGGTGCACGCTATTATGCGCCAATTTGTACGAGTGCAAATCTGAGCGGAGATCCCCTCGGTTCTATTACCGACATGCATCGAGCCATTGAGTTTATGGGTGATTGCAATATTCCCTTGTTACTTTCAAATGATGCCGGGAGCGCTTTTGAAACCGGTTCGTATCCCATTTTCGCTTTTGATCGGAATATCGTGCGCGTCATGCGTCAGGGGCCTGCTCAGGAACGTATATTGCGCTCTCTACCTTCAACTATTACCGTGCGCTAACGTTTATATGAGAAATCACCCTGTTACCCGTCAAGTCGTAGAAGCGGCTTTTTCCATTCATTATTCCCATCTTCCTGAAGTTACGCGCGCAAAGATTCGCAACCTGATTATCGACGGTATGGGCGTATTAATTGAAGGTCTGGGGCACCACAATGTCGCTATTGTTGTCAACCACCTGCGCGAAGTAGGGGGGAAGTCGACGAGTTATCTGCCCGGACATGATTACGCAACTTCTATTCCCGATGCGGCGTTTGTGCATGGCATCGCCATACACGTGATGGATTTTGAACCGATGTTTGATCCGCCTACTCACGTTGTTTCTCCGGTGCTGGGGGCATTGGTTGCCCTCATGATGTGTGATAGTGAATCCTCTTGCGCTAGAAGGGATCCTCAGGGCGAGTTGTTTCTGAAGGCATTTACGGCTGGTATTGAACTTCAGGCCGACTTGCGCACGGCTGCCCTGGTGGCAGATAATGACGCCCGTGTTCACGAAAATTTCTTTCCATTTCAAAAGCAAGGTTTTCATCCTCCGGGAACGGTAGGTGTGATGGGAGCAGCCTTGGCCGCATCAATTTGGTTAGGCCTTACTGTCGATCAAGCCTCTATGGCACTCGGTATGGCTGCCAGCAGAGCCGGAGGAATTGCCGGCAACATTGGCACTATGACCAAGGCCGCGCACAGTGGTAACGCTGCACGCGCCGGTGTGGAATGTGCTATGCTTGCCAGAAAAGGCTTTACAGCTTCCGCGCGAACCTTGGAGGAGCCGGGTGGATGGGGTGATGTTTTTGGTGGTGATTTTTTTGATCGCAAACAATTGATCGACGGTATGCAAAACCTAAGGTGTTTTACGTCGCCGGGATTTGCATTCAAACATTGGCCGGCTCATACCGCAATGCAGGTGTCAATCCATGCTGCGTTGCCATTGCATACTCCGGGTGAGCCCTTTGCCGGGGAAGTTCATATTGAATCACCTGTGTTCAAGTACTGTGATCGCCCTAATCCAACTAGTACCGATGAATGTCGTTTCAGTATTCAGTTCAATGTTGTTCAGGCCATCATTGATGGAAAGGTAACCCCGGAGAGCTTTTCTGATGCACAGCTCAATCGTCCGGAAATTCAACAGCTGCTGGCCAATACGCGGCTTGAAATGAGACACGATATTCCTGCGGATTTCACAAAAATGGAAGTGCATGTGAAGCTCTCTGATGGCCGCACTTCATCAAGTGATCGCTGGCCCGGCCATTGGAAACTGCCGGCAACTCGCCATCAAATTGAGCAGAAGTTTGTGCACTGTGCCTCCTATATGTTTGAGCCGGAAATTGCCCGTGACTTATTCAACTGCCTGGGTGGTGATGAACATCAAATTGACTTGCTGAAGGTGACTACTCTTCTTAGAAACCACGCATAGCGGTTCAACGAAGACCAACTGCGGGTTATCCTTACCTTTGCGGCAACTCATGGATTTCTCCGACCTCAATCTCAATAACGCCTTGCGCAATGCGCTCGATGATTTGGGCTTTCAATCGCCTACGCCTATTCAGGTGCAGTCGTTTGGGCCTATCATGGCCGGTAATGATGTGCTAGGAATAGCGCAAACCGGCACGGGCAAGACCCTAGCTTACTTGATGCCGCTGATTCGTCAATGGCAGTTCCAACAAAAGAAGACGGTGAGTATGCTCATCATCGTACCGACAAAGGAATTGGTTGTGCAGGTAGAGGAGGAGTTCAAGGAAATTGCCAAGTACTCAAGTCTAAGAGCAGTGGGGGTTTATGGTGGACCAAGTATTAAAACGCAAGCCGCTGATATAGCGAAAGGAACGGATGTCGTCATTGGTACGCCCGGGCGTGTGAATGATCTGCTCTTGCACGGTACCATCAATCCGCGACAGGTGAAAAAGCTCGTCATTGATGAAGTGGATCAATTGCTGAATCTTGGTTTCCGTAAAGACCTCATGCATCTGCTTGATGTGCTACCGGAGAAGCGTCAAACGCTCATGTTTTCCGCTACGATGACGGCTGATGTGGAGACGATTATCGCGAGCTATATGCAGCGTGTGGTGCGCGTTGATGCTGCAGAGGTAGGAGCAAC
>CANHYZ010000118.1 GCA_947464885.1 Flavobacteriales bacterium | reverse complement strand
GCTAGCGAGGACCTAGGTAATAGGTGATAGGTATTAGGTGTGGCGTCCTGTTTCCCTGTAATCCTTTTATCCTGCAATCCTACAATCCTATAATCCTACAATCCTACAATCCTATAATCCTACAATCCGACAATCCTATTATCCTTCTTCCTAAATCCTTCCACCTTGTCGTTTATTTGTGGCGTTAATCGAAACACCACATGAGAATGAAATCCAACTTGATGGTCTTTTCGCTGGTTGCCGCTTTGCAATTGCATGGGCAGACCACAGAAACGACTATACCATTTGAGGTCACCCGAGTTTTTTCCTCGTCACTAGCCGTGGGTCCGGCTACGTTTCGCGACTATGCTACCTCGCCGCTATTCTACAAAAGCAGCGCGCTTTCTGGACAAATCGCCTGGACCAAAGAGAAGGAAAAGTGCGAACGCAAATGGTCGATGCGCAGTTCAATAGCCTCCACCAAGCCTGTTTTGCCTGAGCTTGAAATACCGGCAGCCAAGACCAAGGCATTGTTTTCAAGCTCCGATATTGCCTATCAGAATCTCCGTCCATGGCCACGATTCAATAAGGGCAAATGGTCCTATTATCTCGGTGGAGTGGGTATATCTACGTTGAATTTTCGCATGAATCAGGCGTTGGGAAATAGCGCAGTTGGTATTGAAGCATTCTTCAATGCAATGGCTGCTGCAAAAGTGAGCTACGATTTGAGTCATGAAAAAACAGGCACCCGCAAGCTGCTGTGGATGAAACGCGAATTAAAGCCTACGACTCGTGCACTTTCCCTGCAGTTCAATATCGGTCTGCTCAACGCCAATTACCGTCAAGCATACGACTATAAAGGTTTTCCCGAGGTCAATGGGGCTAAACTCAATCCCTTTAATCTGGTGTTGAACAGTTCGGCTTGGGCTGTTAATGGCACTCGCTTTAGCAGCGAGCTGGAGTTCCGTCGCTATCAAGCCGGAGGCAACGCCGTTTCATGGTCCTATGTGTGGGATGCCCTGAGTGCGCCCGGCCGCGAGCATCTTTTCCAAATGTCGGCTCATCGTATCCAGCTCACTCTTCACTTTAACCGCAAGAAATAATGAACAAGCTATCCTATATCTCATTGGCTTTGGCCGTGGCATCGCTCACTTCCTGCGAACGTATCTTCTGGGAAGAAAACCTGGCCTCGAATGACCCTCGAGAAAATTTTGAATACCTGTGGAATCAGGTCGATCGTCATTATAGCTATTTCGACCTGAAGCAAATTGACTGGAACGAAGTGAAGGCACGATACAACGACTCTATTAGCGATGGCATGAGCGAGGAGGAGCTCTTTCGCGTATTAGGGAATATGATGAATGAACTGCGCGATGATCACACCAACTTGGTTTCGCCGTTCAACATCTCCATGTATGAAGTAGCGTTGAACTATCAGCCGAATTATAACGAACGCACGATACGCGATTATTATATTCCGGAAATGATGCACACAGGATCGCTCGTACACAATTTCGTTGGCGGTGATTCCATCGCGTATGTGCGGTATTCCAGTTTTGTTTCACCTGTGACGAATGAAGACATGGACTTCGTGTTGCAGCGTTATGAGAACACCAAAGGCCTCATACTGGACCTTCGCGCCAATGGCGGTGGCAACATGCTGAATATTCCGCTCATTATGGAGCGCTTCGTAGATGAGCGGGTGCTGACGGGCTACAACGAAACCCGCAATGGTGTTGGTCATGATGACTTTTCAGAGCCCGAAGGTTTCTACTACAATACGTATGATGGGATTCGCTACACGAAGCCTGTTATGGTGTTGGTAGATCGCGGCTCGTATAGCGCTACCACGTTTTTCTCACTCACTACCAAAGCGCTCGACAATGTCACGCTCGTAGGTGACACCACCGGTGGTGGTGGCGGTTTGCCCAATGGCGGACAGTTGCCCAATGGCTGGACTTACCGCTTCAGCGTGTCGCGTCTGCTCGATTTAGACAAGGTGAACTACGCCGAGCAAGGTGTTCCACCGGACATCCTCGCATCGTTTGATTGGAACGATTTGACTAAGGATGAGATTCTGGAACGGGCGATGGAGGAGTTGCGGTAAAAAGGATTGTAGGATTATAGGGGGGCAAGACACTCATTCTGTTTCTGATTCTGTTTCTCATTCAAAAAAAATCAAGAAAGAGAAACAGAAAGAGAAACAGAATGAGGGCCCTCGGCTAGGCTTGGGTACCCTACAATCCTACAATCCAATAATCCTGCTATCCTTCATAAACTGACATTCCTCAAAGGTCATAAGCAGCGAACTACCTTTTCTTCGCCAAAAACACACACCCATGGACCAAGCTCACATCCACTTGCTCATTGTGCACCTTCCTTTGTTCGGTGCCTTTTTCGGACTACTCGTATTGGCTCACGGCCTATGGCACAAGAGCGATCAGACGGCCATAGCGGCTTACAATGTATTTATCATCTCCGCTATAGGCGCTACCATTGCCAAGTTGACGGGTGAAGGGGCGGAAGAGGCAGTGGAGAACATACCCGGCGTGTTGGAAAGCGCTATCGAGCTGCACGAGGATGCGGGTTTCTGGGCGTTTGTGTCGATGCTTGTGCTAGGTACTGTGTCGATTGTGGCGCTTTATTTCACAAAGGTGAAGTCTGCTCAAGCGAATCTCCTTTCACGCGTTGTTTTAGTGTTGTCCCTTTTCTGTTTGGTGATGGTATCACGCGCGGCATACCTGGGTGGACAAATTCGGCATACGGAAATAAGCGGAGCTTCAGCAAATCAAACAGAGGGGGAAGCGGAGCACGAAGATTGATTTTTTAACCGCAGAGGCGCGGAGAACTCAGAGAAAATTCTTCGAACTCTGCGCCTCTGCGGTTATTCAAACCTAATTTTGCGCTATTGGAAACGCGCATCAATAAATACCTCAGTGAAGTCGGCTTTTGCTCGCGACGTGCGGCAGATATCCTCATCGAGGAGCGCCGAGTTACCATCAACGGCAAGGTGCCTGAGATGGGTACGAAGGTGAAAGAGGGCGACGATGTGCGTGTCGATGGCAAGCCCATCAAGCCTAGCGGCGAAGAGCATGTCTATATCGCCCTGAACAAGCCCGTCGGTATCGTGTGCACCACCAATGTGCGCGGCGAGAAGAACAACATCGTGGATTTTGTCAAACACCCTAAGCGTATTTTTCCTGTAGGTCGACTCGATAAGGCCAGCGAAGGACTTATCCTTCTCACCAGCGACGGGGACATCGTCAATAAAATTCTTCGCGCTCGCAATCACCACGAAAAGGAGTACATCGTGTCGGTCCATAAACCGATCAACGACGACTTTGTAAAGCGCATGTCATCCGGCATTCCCATTCTCGACACCGTTACACGTCCGTGTGAGGTTGAAAAAATTGGGCGCTGTAGCTTTCGCATCATCCTTACACAGGGTCTCAACCGACAGATTCGCCGCATGTGCGAGTATCTTGGTTTTGAAGTAACCCGTCTGCAGCGCATCCGCATCATGAACATCACCCTCGATACACCCACCGGCAAGTGGCGCGACCTGACCAAGCGGGAGTTGGAGGAGTTGGGGAGGTTGACGGCGGATTCGGCGGGAACGATTGATTAAGTACTGAGTACTAGGTACTAGGTACTGGGGATTAGGTGCAGCAGTCGACGATTTTAATCGTGGGTACATGTAACGATTGTTCATTTTTCATCTGATCTTTCCTCGTTTATTTGCTTCATGAGAATTATTTTCTTTTTTTCTATCGCGCTGCTAGCGGCATGCTCACCCGTGAGTATGGTGAAGCCCTTGCAGAAGAAACAGTGGGCTGCGACGGCGACAATTGGTGGGCCGCTTGTTGGTTTTGGTGGAGCAGCAGTACCTGTGCCATTTACCTCGGTGGGTGCTGCTTATGGGGTCGATAGTGTTTCAACCGTCGCATTGCGAGCGCATACAACCGCAGCGCTTTTCGGTGTCGTACAACTAGATGGTGCCTACTTGCGCCAATGGCGCGGACAGGAGGGAAGAATACCCGGAATATCAACCGTCGTGCAAGCGACGTATATGGTCGACAAATGGGAAGGGAGTTCGCGCTTCTATCCTTCGCTCGACATCAACGCCTGGTGGGATATTGGCAAGAAGGGAGGTTTCGTTTACACCGGAATCACGTCATGGTATGAGCTTCAAAAAATCGGGACTGCCGACCGCATTCAGGAATACCGATGGATACCCGCTCTGAATCTTGGCTACACCCGCTCGCGTGGTAAATGGAACACCAGCTTCGAATGCAAATACCTGGCGCCATTCACTTCGCATGAATCACTCACCGTCGATTATAAAGCCCCCGGAACCACCGGCGCCTTGGGTTTATATGTTGGCTTCACCCGCAAATTCGGAAAACCATGAAACGCGTATTATTATATTCTATCGTAGCAATCAGCCTGAATGCCTGTCTGCGCCTCGATAGCCAGTTCTTCAATGTGCAGGAACTGACAACCTATGAGTTGGACAACTACACCGGCGAACGCGAGCTGCCCGAATTGCCGGATACGTATGACGTGGATGCTGAAAACGTTCACATCTTTTCACTCACGAGTGACGATAACGGGGATGTACAAACCATCTATGCCATTTACCTGGGAGATGCTGCGCGTATTGCAACCGATACCGTGATTGTCTATTGCCATGGTAACAAACACCACATGGATTTCTATTGGAACCGTGCGAAACTCATGGCACATGTGGGTGGCGAGCATCGCTACGGGGTGCTGATGATGGACTACCGTGGCTATGGAATGTCGACGGGTACCACCACCGAGAGTGGATTAACTACTGATGTGAACACCTGCATGCAATGGCTCAAGGATCACGGACTCACAAGTGACCGTACCGTTCTTTACGGTTACAGTTTGGGTAGTGCTCCGGCTACCACGCTGGCTGCAGATCCGCAAGCTTTGGCAGCATCAAAGCTTTTGCTCGAAGCCCCTTTTGCCTCGGCAGAAGTGATGGTTCAAGATGCTGCATTGGCGGCGTTGCCAGCGTCGTATTTCACCGACATTCGCGTCGACAATGCTGAGAAGATTCAATATGTCGATCAGCCTTTCTGCTGGATACACGGTATCAATGATGATTTCTTGAAGATTGATACTCATGGTGAAGTGGTGTTCAATCACTATCAAGGTGCGTATCAGGAAGCGCACCGCATACCGGAAGCCGTTCACAACAATGTACCTGCGGTGATGGGGTATGAAGAGTATTTGAGGGTGGTGGGGGAGTTTGTGATTAGTGAATAGTGACGAGTGACTAGTGATGAGTGGCGAGTGAATGCACCTTTTGGCCGCGTTGCCTGATTGAATCCTTGACGAATGAATCACCCTAGTTTAAATAGAGCAATCTCTTGCCCGGCCCCGGAGGGGCCAACTTTCAATAGCTATGAGGTACGGTATATGTGAGACAGCCCCGGAGGGGCTGACTTTAAAGGATTACAGATTATAGATTACGGATTACAGATTACGGATTGCGCATGTGCGATTACTCCGCGACAAGTCGCGGCGCAGGACTCATCCATCGATTAAATCAAGGTAAAGGAATATATCATTCACGTTAACAAGCCCGTCGCCGTTGAAATCAAGTTCAGGACATGTCGTGCAGCCGAACGATGAAAGGATGATGTTGACATCTGCATCGGTCACTTCGCCATCACCATCCACGTCGCCGGGGTCTTGCGTCAGGTTGAGCGTCACCAAAAAGGAATTACCGCTGCTGCTATTGGGCACATCGAGTGTGCCATCGCCAATGCCCAAATCGAAGTCGCAAACGCCTTCCATATATCCTCCGAAGACCAACTTGTTGGGCGCCTTCAGGGCAACTGATTCCACGGAGTACATGAAGGCCTCATCGGTTACCGGGTCGTTTTCACCGCCATAGCGCTTGAACCAGGCAATCGTGCCGTTCGGATTGACTTTACATAAAATCGCGTCCATTAATCCTAACGGCTCAATGGTAATCGTTTGACCATTTATGACAACTTGAGTAGGTTGCGACAAATGATATCCGCCGTATATGGTGCCGTCGGCCGCAACCATCACGTGATTTTGAATGTAGTCGCTAGCTGGCGGCGCCGCATCGCCAAAGGGTATTTCAAGTGCCCATTGCAGGCCAGCGCCTATCGAATCTTTCAGGTAGATGTAGCGCTCTGCCGTGTCTTGTGCAAACGCGAAAACGCCCGGGCCTGCATACGCATCGATTTGAGTGTCGTAGTTAATTTCAGCATACACACTGCCGTTGCGTTCAAAGGCATGGCTTCCAAATTGGCCGCCGGGTCCGCCGTAGACCTTGGCATTGATAAACTGCCCCAAGCTATCGTAACGCGCTATAAAGGCGTCGGCGCCATTCGCTGTGAAGTTGGCATTGCCCGCATCGGGATCAAGGTCGGTTGTTTCGAAAAATACACCCGTAAGAAGGATGTCGCCATTGGGCGCAGTACTTACGTGAGAGCTCCAATCGTTTTCTCCTGCACTTCCAATGTTTTTTGCCCACTGAATGTTGCCACTGTTATCAAGCGTAAAGAGTGCGATGTTGTTGGATAATCCTGTGGT
>CANHYZ010000117.1 GCA_947464885.1 Flavobacteriales bacterium | reverse complement strand
TGAAGGGTAAGAAGGGTGTGTTTGGGATGGAGGAACTGATAGTGACGAATGGCGAGTGACGAGTGACTAGTGGCGAGTGGGGGCCTTCTGTGCAACTTTCAGCGAAAGAGATTCACTGCACCTTCATATTCGAGCATTTCTGCCGACTCATCAGGTTTAATGCGCATAATCCAAAAGTAAACGCCATCCGCTGCAAAGTGATTACTTCCCTGGACATTACCTGTCCAAGGCTGAGTTGGATTGGTCGTCTCAAAAACCACGTCACCCCAGCGATTGAAAATGGTTAGACTGTAGCTTTCCACATCAAAGCCATCACCTTGAGGCAAGAAGATATCATTGACGTTATCACCATTGGGACTGAAAGCATTGGGCACATATACTGAGAACGGCGGTCGAACCAGCACCGTAAAACTCTGAGAATCGGTGCACCCGTTGACTGAATCGGTTCCGAAAACCTGCACCTGATAGGAACCCGGTAATTCAAACACGTGATCAGGTGCGAATTCAGTGGAAATAACACCGTCGCCAAAGTTCCAGATGAACTCCTGCAAATTAAACGAGTTGTTTTCGATATCAACGCTGAGCGGCGGCCTGCCCACAACAGGAAAAGCATCGATAATCAATGCCGCCGGAGATAATTGTTCCACCACGACGGTGGTTGAGGCCGAGCATCCATTCGCGTCAGTCAGTTCCACAGCATAGGTGCCTGCCACGACATCTTCAATAAGAAGTTCATTGGCCGATTGTCCGTCTAAGGCTGCTTCAAACGGCGCTGTTCCATTCGAGCCGGGAACTACCGTGACAGTCCCGGGAGTTTCACACAGCATAGGCTCTACCAACACTTGAAAATCCGGCGTGTAATTTTCAAGCGTTAAGGTAATGAGTGTATCGCCAAGACATTGATTGGCATCGACTATTTCAAGTTCATAGACTCCGGCCGACAAGTCATCGAAAAGCAGATCTGGTTGGGGATTTCCGTCAATATAATAATTGTAAGGAGCCAAGCCCGCTGACGCCAGGACCTCCAGGCTACCCAAAGTTGTGCAAAGTGGATTGACCCTATCGACGGTAAATGGCAATTCAAAAACCGACACGGTAATACTTTCTTGAACTGTGCATCCTGAGATGAAAGTGATGTCGACGTCATAGGTGGTTGCGGTCGTTGGAGAAGCCAACGGATTTGCAATTGAAGTAGAACTTAGTCCCGGAGCCGGAGCCCAAACGTAGCTGGCGCCACCCACAATTTGAAGCTGTGCCTCAGTTCCCTTGCAGATTGCAGTATCGGATGAAATAGTATAATTCGTAGTGTAAAAGGTCAACACGGTTGTAATAACACTATCACACCCCAAAGAGCTTTGAACGGTAGATTCGTAAGTTCCGGGCTGGTTGACTACTATTCCGTCCGGAAGACCCAGGAAATCGCCGAAACAAA
Organism: Flavobacteriales bacterium; assembly: GCA_947464885.1. Taxonomy (GTDB): domain Bacteria; phylum Bacteroidota; class Bacteroidia; order Flavobacteriales_D; family Sanyastnellaceae; genus JAIBBG01. The sequence continues at coordinate 5,153 of CANHYZ010000117.1, read as the reverse complement.
TGGAAGTATCCTGCTGCACAGCATAGATAGGATGCACCTCAATGTTAAGTGTGTCATAATCACTTTCGCAAGATGAGGCGCTTACCATCACAATGTATTCACCACTCATAGCGGGCACAGCCGTGTTGATGGTGGGTGACTGTTCCGATGAGGAGAATCCGGCAGGGCCGCTCCATGCATACGTTCCTCCATTTATGGAATTGCACGAAAGTGCAATGCTTTCTCCTTGACAAACCTCATCATCGATCACTTCGGCTTGTACCTCCAAGTTGGAGAAATTACTGAAATAACCGAAACGACATCCACTTGAATTTGAACCATGGATAAAGCCCATGTGAAAGTAGCCTGTTGAATTGGAAATAAGCGAAGCCGCCCCCAATGGCGTTTGCGCGAGATTAAACGTAACTTGTGCAAACAGCCAACTACCGGCTGTTCCGGGAACCGGACTAAACATGGCAGCGGTAATGACTCCGGCATTGCCATTGAAGAGAAAATCACCCTCACTACCACTTTGCACCAAAAGATTCGCACTAAGCGATTCAGTTGTAGAGCGGGTAAAACTGATTTCACCCGAACCCGTGCACACAATTGGTGGGATTACATCCAACCCGACTTCACACCCATAACCGCTGGCTTGAAGCACTGACACCGGTGCAGAGGATTCAATGTAAGCAGATGGCCCACCGATATACGTGGCGAAGCTTTCTCCCGCATCTAGCGTAACGAGGAAAACGCCGTTAAAGAAAACATCCGTATTATCCTCAACCGCCATGATAAAAAGTTGATCGCCCTGGTTGTTCAGAAAACCATTAATGGCAATGTACTCCGTCCCTAAAATTTCAACAGGTACAATTTGGTCGCCTCCTAAATCGGCGCAAGGACCGTACATACTTCCCGTAAGCAAATCATCTTTGTAGGTGATGGCGATGTCTTTATCACTCACAACGCGCGAGCCCATGAGGTGATTGGCCCCCAAGCCGCTTGTCGCCACTGCCGAGTAGGTTTCTCCCTGATTCAAGATAATGGTATAGGTGGAATTGGCAGGATGTCCAACAATGGCAGCGGTAGGTGTAATTTCTACAAGCGTATTGTCTTCGGTGGCTACAATATCGAAGGAGGAAAACGGCGTAGGAAAATAACCGCTGTTATTATCCATCGTGCTTTGCATGGGAATGTAAAAATCCCGGCCAAGAGCATTGGAGCCTTTCAGCACGAATATCTCTGGATTGCACTGACACTGGCTGCTGACCACCTCATAATAGACCGTTATCTGTGCCGTTGACTGAATAAACAAACCACGATTCAGGACAACATCCGGCTGTGCATTCTCAATATTGCCAAGCCATGCACTGAGATCCAACGATTGGGTGCTATTCGCTGCTATGCTAACAAACTGATCAGGCATTCCACCTCCGGCAGGCTGAACAACGGTCACATCAGCGGGCTGATCATACGTGGTAATCCTTAAGACTATCGGGACATCAAAATTCGCGGTATGCGCCGATACTTCCGGTGCAGCAAACCAAAAGGCCACATCTGTTTGGGACCACACAATATTGGTCACCAACAAAAAGCATATCAGGAATTTAGATGTCACTTATGATATTCAATCAGACAAATATGGCGGAAAAACGGTTGCGTCGCTTTTTGACATTTCGACTACAGCATTCGAAATGGTTTGCAAACTTGCCAATGATTGCCAACAGGTTCGCTAATACCGCTCATCGTGTAAATTTGAGCCGTATTAACATATTCCTATGATCGCCTGGATTCTCCTTACCGCCCTTGTGCTTGTTTACAGCATTTCCCTTCCGCCGCTATTGAAGCGCGCCGGACTTAACAGTGCTTTGGGTTATATACCGCTGGTTAACCTCGTGCTGATGCTCAAGCTCATCAAGCGCCCGTGGTATTGGTTTTTCGTGATTCTGTGTCCGGGTATCAACCTGTTCTTACTCATCGTGATGAACGTGGAAGCCGGTATCGTCTTCGGTAAAAGCAAAACCAAGGACCAGTGGATGTTTGGCGCGCTGCCTTGGCTCGCCCTGCCGATGTTGGCTTATAAAGAAACAAGTCTCCCCTACTTGGGACCACGCGATTGGACCGGCAAAAAGAAATCAATGATGCGCGAATGGGGCGAGGCCCTCGTATTCGCTGTCATTGCCGCATCTGCTATTCGTACGATTTTTTTAGAGGCCTTTACCATCCCGACCCCATCGATGGAAAAGAGCATGCTCGTGGGCGACTACCTTTTTGTAAGTAAGATGAGCTATGGCGCTAAGCTTCCGCAAACGCCACTAGCTGTGCCGTTTCTGCATAACGCCTTGCCCGGTGGCATGACCAACAGCTACTTGGAAACACTGACTCTCCCCTACTTCCGATTACCCGGCTTTGGCAGCGTTGAACGCTTGGACCCCGTCGTATTCAACTTCCCGCATGGCGATACCATCATGGTCGACCCTTTTTATGCCGGTCACGACTATTATAGTTATGTGCGCAAAGAAGCCATCATACTCGCCAATGGTTATGACAACTACACGCAAAATCCCGATCGCTTTGAAAAACAAGCGCGCAACAATTTCGCAATCAAAAAAGTATGTCAGGTATGTGCCTTGGAACGCAACCAACGCACACAGAAGCCACTAGCCATCGGCGGTGTGCGCTACCGTCCCATGGACCGCCGCGAAAACTACGTCAAGCGTTGCATCGGTCTGCCGGGCGACGACTTGAGCATCATCAACCGTCAGGTGCATATCAACGGTCAGCCGCAGCAAGATCCTGAGGGCGTCATGCACAGCTACCGCTTCCGCGTGAAAAGTCCGGCCGCACTGAAGAAAATCTACACCGAGTTCAAGGTCAACATCAACGACCGCAACAGCATGAACGACGGTGGTGAGCTTTTCTACCAATCTTCCTTTACGGCATCCGACGCTGAAAAACTACGCGGCAACAGCGATATCACGATGCTGGAAGTCAACAACGACACGATTCCGGAGTCATTCGACCCGCAGTCACTTTTCCCGAACTCGCCCCGGACTCCATACACCTCATGGACACGCGACAACTATGGTCCCGTTCACATTCCGGCCAAAGGCGAAACAGTGGAACTCAACCCGGATAACATCGCGATGTATCGCCGTGTAATCCAGAACTATGAGGGAAACACGCTACAGATCAAAGACGGCAAAGCCATCATCAATGGATCGCCAGCCGACTCGTATACATTCAAACAGAATTACTACTGGATGATGGGAGACAACCGTCACCAAAGTGCTGATTCACGCTACTGGGGCTTTGTTCCGGAAGACCACATTGTGGGTAAGCCCGTATTTACATGGATGTCGAAAGAAGACCCGAATTATCAGGAGACAGCAGAGATACGCTGGGGACGCATGTTCCGGTTTGTGGATTAATGGGAAGTGGCGAGTGGCTAATGGCGAACGGCTCACCTTCCCTACAATCCTACAATCCTATAATCCTACCCCCCTGTAACACATGAAAAAACTCATCATCCTACTCGCTGCTGTTCTTGTTTGTGCGGCTATGGGTCTCTATCTATGGCTGCAATCTTCCGCGCCTACCTATGAAGGTTCGCTGTCCATAAGCGGCCTTCAAAAGCCGGTAACCATTCACTTCGATGATTTCGGTGTCCCGCACATCGAGGCGGAGAACAACCACGACCTGTTCATGGCTTTTGGTTATGCGCATGCGCAGGAGCGATTGTTTCAGATGGAAATGATGCGCCGCGCAGGCAGTGGAACGTTGGCCGAGATAATCGGTCAGCCCATGATTAAAGTCGACCGCATCTTCCTCACGCTGGGGATGAAGGAATACGCTGAAGTATCGGCTGCACGTTTCGAACAACATAAAGGCACACCGATGTATGAAGCCGTGCAGGCTTACCTCGACGGTGTCAACGCCTTCATTGAAAACGGACCAACGCCGCCCGAGTTCAGCATCATCGGCATCACCAAGCGCCGCTTTGAACCCATCGACCTTTATTATATTACAGGAGCCATGGCCTTCAATTTCGGTATGGCGCAGAAGACCGAACCTGTTGTGGATTACATCGCCAAACAGTTCAGCGAAACACACCTGAGTGATATAGGGCTGTATCATCAAAACGAATCTGCAATACCAACTACGCCGCATGACTCGGCCTACTTCACATCATTGATTGGTTTGGCCAACGCCTTTCAAGCCACGGAAGACATCATGCCCTTCGCTACACTCAATGGCAGCAATGCCTGGGCAGTGAGCGGTTCCAAAACAGCCTCAGGGAAAGTCATCGTAAGCAACGACACGCACATCGGCTATATGATTCCACAGACGTGGTATGAAGCCCATTTGAAATCACCTGAATTTGAGATGTACGGCCACTACCTGGCCGGCGTGCCTTTCGCTATGGTCGGGCGTGATCGTTATAAAGCCTGGGGCGTGACCATGCTGCTCAACGACGACATGGACTTCTATGCTGAGCGACCATCGGCCGGCGACAGTACGCTGTTTCTCTATGACGGTAACTATGAGGCGTGCACGCAGAAGCGCTACACCATTCGGGTCAAGGGAGAAGCCGACACTACCATCAACGTGCGCGTCACACGGCATGGTCCCATCATCAACGATGTCTTCAAGTTGATGCCGAATCAACCCATTTCGGTAAAATGGACCTACACGCAACTGGAGAATCAAAACCTCGAAGCCCTTTGGACACTCAACACCGCCAAAGAAATTAACCAATTCGAACAAGGCGTGAGCATGATTCACGCGCCGGGACTGAGCATCAACTATGGTGATGCAGCGGGGCACATCGCCTGGTGGGCCGCAGCGCGCCTGGTGGATCGTCCGGAAAAGCTGAATAGTTGGACCATACTTGATGGATCACAATCAACCTCCGAATGGAAAGGCTTCTACCCTTTCGCCATGAACCCGCGCTGCTTGGACCCCGAGAGCGGTTTCATCTACAGTGCCAACGACTGGCCGGATGATCTGCTCAAGTATTCGGGCGATACTGCCGCAGAGCCGTTCTTCTACCCCGGCTACTACAAGCCGCAAAACCGCGCCGACCGCATTCGCACGCTACTTACTCCGGAAAACGCCTGGACACTGGATAAAATGAAAGGGCTCATCAACGATTGTCGCAGCGAGGTCGATGA
>CANHYZ010000116.1 GCA_947464885.1 Flavobacteriales bacterium | reverse complement strand
ATTTGAAGTTCAATCTTGTTCTTGTTCATAGAACAGCAATTCTGCAGGTAGTCTTTCGCGTTCTTTCCTCTGGCGAATATAGTGGATTGCCTTACGGATTACAACTGATGTTTTGCATTAGTGTGATGCCTTGAAAGCCTTTGCAGCCTCAATGATTTTAGGTAGCACTTCAAACGCGTCGCCGACGATGCCGTAGTCGGCAGCCTTGAAGAAAGGTGCTTCAGGATCTTTGTTGATCACCACAATCGTCTTACTGCCATTTACACCGGCCAAGTGCTGAATGGCACCGCTGATACCAACGGCGATGTACAGGTTTGGACGGATGGTAACGCCGGTTTGTCCCACGTGTTCGTGGTGAGGGCGCCAACCGATATCGGCTACAGGACGTGAGCAAGCGGTAGTTGCACCGAGGATTTTGGCCAATTCTTCAATCGGTCCCCAATGCTCCGGGCCTTTCATACCGCGACCTGCGCTCACAACGAGTTCCGCTTCCGGCAATGGAATTTCGCCGTCTTTGTTTTCAGTTTTGACTTCTTTGACTGTAATACGCGCGGCACCGAGGTCAGCTGTGAAGGCTTCTGTGGCGGCGGTAGTGCCGGTATTTTTTACGCCCAATGAATTGGGTAGGACGGTAATGACTTTGTTGGCGGTGAGCATCGCTACTTCAGCAATAGCTTTTCCGCTGAACACATTCTTGCGCACCACGAAATCAGCCGATGGCAGTGCTGTTGCACCGGGGACTAATCCGGCATCGAGACGCGCTGCTACGCGGGGAGCGATCATTTTACCGGCTACATCATGCGAGAAAATGATGACGTTGGCACCTGTTTGCGCGGCCGCTGCCAGCACGAGTTTGCTCATCTGTTGAGAGTCGCTCGTGCCATTAACTGCAGCCGTGAGCACTTTGGAAGCGCCGGCATTGCCCAGGCCGCCATCACCTGCAATGGTGCCGCATGTAATAGCGATGGCTTCGGTGCCGAGCATAGCTGCTACGTCGGCTCCATAACTAACGGCTTCCAGGGCACTCTTGGGGAATTTGCCGTTGTGGTTTTCTGCGTATATAAGTACTGACATACGATGGAATGCTTTTGTGATTAGATGGCTTTCGCTTCTTCGTGAAGCAGTTGAATCAGGCTGCCGGCGTTTTCGGCATCGATGTATTTGCAGCCGCTTTTTGCGGGTGGCAAAGTGTAGTTCTTGACCGCAGTTGATGCCTCAGCAGACGCTGCGGGCACAACGGTCAAAGGCTTGGTGCGAGCCGCCATGATACCGCGCATATTGGGGATGCGTTGTTCGGCCATGCCTTTGGCAGCGCTGACCACGAAAGGCGTCGCCACTTCGATGACTTCTTCGCCGCCGACCACTTCGCGCTCAACAGTCGCCGTGTTGCCGTTGACGGTCAACTTAACGGCTAGACTGATCAATGGTAAATCGAGCAACTCCGCCACCATACCCGGAACTACGGAGCCATTGTAATTGATGGTTTCCTTGCCGCAGAAGATGATGTCGAATGCCTGATCCTTTGCGTAAGCCGCTATTTGCTTGGCTACGAAAAGTGAATCGCTTTCGGCCGCATCGATGCGCACGGCGTCATCGGCGCCAATGGCCAGGGCCTTGCGAATGATGGGCTCATAGTCGGCACCACCAACCGAGAGGATGGTGACGTTTCCGCCGCCGGCCTCTTTGAGTTCGAGGGCGCGCACCAGGGCGTACCATTCGTCGTAAGGATTAACAATGTATTGGACTCCGTTCTCATCGAATTTGCTGCCACCGTCGGTAAAAGCAATTTTGGAAGTGGTGTCCGGAGCTTTGCTGATGCAAACAAGGATTTTCATGACTTGTGTAAAAATTCGGGACGCGAAAATAGGGTGTAGCGGTCATATTTGCGTCATGGATAAAAAGACTCTTGAGGGCCACATTCGTACGCGTCGTTCGTGCCTGTGTGTGGGTTTGGATTCTGACCCTGCGAAACTGCCCGCGGGCGTTGATTTGCTGACGTTCAATAAGGTCATTATCGATGCCACAAGGCCTTATTGTGTGGCGTACAAGCCGAACCTGGCCTTTTATGAGGTGCTGGGGCCAAAGGGTTGGGAGATTTTGCAGGAAACGGTGGCCTATATCGGCACCGATCATTTCACCATTGCCGACGCCAAGCGCGGTGATATCGGGAATACGTCGCTGTATTACGCCCGCACTTTCTTCGATACTTACGGATTCGACAGTGTTACGGTGGCGCCTTATATGGGGCGCGATTCGGTGGAGCCTTTTTTGACGCAGGAAGGCAAATGGGCTATTGTGCTGGCGCTGACCAGTAATTCGGGGGCATTTGATTTTGAAACGCTTTCAGCGGAAGGAAAACCGCTCTTCCAGCACGTGCTCGAAAAGACCGCCTCATGGGGAACCCCGGAGAACACCATGTTTGTGGTCGGTGCTACCCGCGCTGAATTGCTCACGGAAATTCGTCGCCTGGTACCGAATCACTTTCTGCTCGTGCCCGGCGTGGGCGCGCAAGGAGGAAGTCTTGAAGAGGTCATGAAGCACGGCATGAATGAAGGGGTTGGCTTGTTGATCAACGCTTCACGGAGCATTCTTTACGCTTCGTCAGGTCCTGATTTCGCTGAAGCTGCGGCGCGTGAGGCACACGCCATGCAGCAGGCGATGGGCGCCTTCATCGCATAACCTGACGGTGTGCGGGCGGGTTGAATCATTGCCTTGCACACTTACTTTTGCCGCGCTGTCGGCATGGTTCACCAAAGAGCCATGACAGCACCCGTAGCACATGGTTTTCTCCTCGATCGTCTTTCTGTGTTATTTCTTGCCGGCGTTGTTGGTCGTCTATCGCCTGACGCCCGATCGCTTTAAAAACGGGTTGTTGCTTGCGGCGTCCGTTTTCTTCTATGCTTGGGGAGCACCGCGATTCATTTTTGTAATTCTGGGTACCACCATCGTTGATTTTTTCCTGGTGGTGCGCATGGACCGCATGACGGATTCGGTGCGCAGGAAACTTCTGCTTACGCTTTCGGTGTTGCTGAATGTGGGTTTGCTCGTGTACTTCAAGTACATGAATTTTTTCATTGAGAATGTGAATGCGGTGCTGCATGTAGCCGGCTTCGATAGTGCGATTCCGTGGGCGAAACTGGCCCTGCCGATTGGAATTTCTTTCTACACGTTTGAGACATTGACTTACGTAGTGGATGTTTATCGTCGCATTCACAAACCGCTGCGCAATTTTTGGGACTATCAGCTCTACATCATTTTGTTTCCGAAACTCATTGCCGGTCCTATTATTCGCTACCATGAACTTGCCGATCAGATTCACGGACGATTTCAAACGGAGAAAGCTGAGGATCGTTTACTGGGGCTATATCGCTTTTGCCTGGGACTGGCCAAGAAGGTTATTCTCGCCAACACCCTTGGTGAATATGCCGACAGTGTATACGGCGATGCGTTTGATGGCAGCGGTGCGCTTGATGCATCCACGCTGGCGGCATCCACGGCCTGGCTTGCGGCATTGACCTATACCTTTCAGATTTACTTCGACTTCTCGGGTTATTCGGATATGGCCATTGGCCTTGGACGAATGTTTGGCTTCCGCTTCCCGGAGAACTTTACGAATCCGTACACATCGGGAAGTATTACCGAGTTTTGGCGCCGCTGGCACATGACACTAGGTAACTGGATGCGCAATTACCTCTACATTCCGTTGGGAGGAAATCAGGTGAGTCCTTCGCGCCTTTATTTCAATTTGGTTGTTGTGTTTTTGCTTTCGGGTTTGTGGCATGGAGCTACGTGGAGCTTCATTTTTTGGGGAGCTTACCACGGCCTTTTCCTAGTGCTTGAACGACTATTCTTATTGAAGTGGTTGGGTAAATTGCCCAAGCTGATTCAGGTTGCATTCACGTTCGTTGTTGTACTCTTTGGTTGGGTGTTTTTCCGCGTCGAACACTTGAGTGATGCATTTGCCTATATCGGCGCTATGTTCCACACGGAGGGTCATTGGCAAGTGCCGGCTGCTGAGGTTGTTTTGATGACTGTCATCGCGTCGGTTTTTGCCGGCTTCGTTTTGTTGCCCGGAGGAAAGCGCGTGCAGGATGTTGTTTATGGCGAGAGGAGTTTGTCGCGTGCCACGCATGTCGGGTTTTTGTTCGCGGCATTCATCATCTACTTCTATGTGGTAGGCGCCATCTCGGCCAGTACGTTTAACCCATTCATCTATTTCAGATTCTGATGCAGCAAGGATTCCATAAACGCGCCGGTTGGATCTTCTCCATATTGTTGCTCATACCGATGTTGCAGCATATGTTGAAATGGATACCGACACAGGAGTTGCACGGTGCTTTCACCAAGACAGAATATCTGCCTTTGTCGCTGAAGACCTGGTGGGACGGTGATTTTCAATTGCGCACCGATGCCTACGCTGCGGAAAATTTCGGTTGTCGCAATGAATTGATTCGGGTAAACAATCAAGTCAACTATTCACTCTACCATAAAATCAATGCCGCCGAGGTGGTCGAGGGCAAAAACGGCATGCTCTACGAATACAAATACATTGAAGCCTACACCGGTCGCGAGAAAGTGAATGAGGAAGATCTGGATAATCGCGTAAGGAAATTGGCTGCGCTTCAAGAGCATTTCAAACGTCAAGGCAAATTGTTTGCGCCAATCATTTATCCGGGCAAGGCCTCTTATTACCCGGAGTGTTTGCCCGACAGTTGCACCGTTGTTTCAACACGCACCAACTATGTGGCTTTGGTGGAGAAATTGAACGCGACCTCGGTAAACTACATGGATTGCAACGCCTGGTTCAAGGCGATGAAGGATACGGCCTATGCGCCGTTGTTTACAGAGATTGGGATTCACTGGAGTCAGTATGGCGCTTGTTTGGCCATGGATTCCCTTGTGCGTTTTGCGGCGGGTGCTATGGACACGACGTTGAATGAATTTCATTGGGAAACGCGACGTCCGCCATTGGTCGATGTGGTGTTTTTCCCCGATAACGATATGGAGTCGAGTTTGAACATCTACTCCAGTTTGCCGCATGCGCCGTTGGCCTATCCTGTGCTCAAGGCAACGTCGCAACATGCTTACCGACCGCAGGTTGCTGTATTCACCGATAGCTTTTTCTTTAACATCATCAACCTAGATTGGAAGCCTTCGATTTTTTCTGAGCTTTCCATGTATTACTACAATCGCGAGCTTTATCCATGGCCGGGTAAGAAGGGAACAATGCCTTCGCATGCTGATAAGATGAAAGCGCTAGAGCAATGTGATATCATCCTGGTGATGGCTACAGAGTACAACCTCGATGAAATCGGTTGGGGAATCATTGATGAAGCTTACGATTACTTCATCGAAGGCAACGCGGTTAATTCAGCGACGGCGCAGCAATAAGTCGTTGTGTTTTGTAGCGAGGGATGATGGGTTCTTCCTGGGCTTTGTAAGGTTCGTAATTCCCGGGTTCATTCAGAATAATGGTGGTCACTTCGCCTTCACTCCACAAATAACTCAAGATAGGATTGGTCCAGTACCATTTCTGTGGATGTTCATTTAGACCTGTAGTTTCCACTGCAACGAATCCACTGTTGGTGGTGAGTGCAGTTTTGAAATCGGCACGATAGTCTTCCCATGAACGCGCAAGAAAGAAGTGAAAACCCACCATAAGTGCGATAAATAGTCCGGTTGCAGCCTGATGATAAGCGATTGTTTTCTGTTGCGACAATCGCCACGCTGCCAGCATCAGTAGCGGCAGTGTCGTGAATGAAAGTGTGCGGCAGGCGAAGCTCGTTGACGCGCTTACAGAAGTGCCTGAAATCATGAAATAACCAACGAGCGCTGCGGAAAGAACGAGTCCAACCAATGTGAGTCCATTTCGTTTGCTGTTTGTGCTCCAGTACCAAAAAACAAGAAAGATGAAAGAAGCAATGAATTGGGGATGCGTAAGTCCTGAAGCCATGGCTCCCACAAAGTCCGTGCGGTTGTTAGGGTCACGCGGGAATACAACGGCCCAAACAGCAATCACTGCCGCCGCAAGCAGCAATCCCAGTATCGTTATTTTCTTGATGGTGGGAAGTTGAATTTCTTTGGTGTACAGTCGATAGAGCAGAATGAGCATCAGCAGCGGTGCGGTGAACAGCGCGCTTTCATACAAGCGCGTATAGGCTAATAAAACGGGAACCAATAATGCGAAGTAGCGATTATCCTGAAGCTTGTCGGACAGTATCGCAAACAAGATAGGCCAGGTGAGAAAAACCAGCACGTGCGATTCACCCGTCATGATGTTGTCGGCCGGATAGGTGAGGGCGAAAAAGCTCATGGCATGCAACAACAAAAGCGAGCGCATCGGTTTCGGGCAAAAAGCAATCGACAGCACGATGCTAATTAGTGCCGGAAAGAAAATGCCGAATCCATGCAGCCATTGCAAGGTGGCCAGGTTCGTTACACCGGAATCAACAGCGAAAATCAGGGGCCATTCGGTGAGGTAAACAGCATGGTTACGCGACCAGGCGAAATCCATGTAGTTGCCGGCGTCGAGCATGCGCACAAAGTAGAATGCAGCATCGGCAGAGAAATATTTATCGATTGCACAGTTCCAGAAAAAGGGAATGCAAGCGAGTGTGTAAAACGCCAGT
>CANHYZ010000115.1 GCA_947464885.1 Flavobacteriales bacterium | reverse complement strand
TGGATGCGCACCTGGGTCATGAGGAAGATATTGAAGAGCACACCGAGCGGTGCGATGATATTGACCATCGGAGTTCTGTAAGGACGCTCCAAATCCGGCTCACGCTTGCGCAAGATGAGCACCGCGAGGCATACCATCGAAAACGCGAGCAAGGTTCCCATCGAACACATTTCAGAAATGTTGTTGATAGGAGTTACGGCAGCTACAATGGATACAATCAATCCTACGAGTATCGTGCTCTTATAAGGCGTCTTGAACTTCGGATGCAGCGCACCGAAAACGCCGCGTGGCAACAAACCGTCCTTAGCCATACCGAAGAAAATACGGGTTTGACCGAGCATCATCACGAGCATTACCGAAGTAAGACCAGCAACCGCTGCAATCGTAATCGGATACACCGCCCAACTGATACCGGCTCCGGAGAATGCTGAAGCAACCGGCGCTTTCAAATCAAGGGTTGAATAAGGCACCATACCGGTAAGAACCAACGACACTAAGATGTAGAGAATCGTGCAGATAACCAGCGATGCGATAATCGCAAACGGAACGTCCTTCTTCGGGTTGATGGCCTCCCCTGCTTGTGTACTCACCGCATCGAATCCGATATAAGCAAAGAACACAATTGTCGCGGCCGTGAGTACCCCTCCAAAACCGAAGTTCACATCACCGGTAGGATTTCCCGCCGCATCTAGAATAGGCTGTTCAGCCGGAATAAACGGCACCCAGTTTTCAGGATTCACATAGAACGCACCTGCGATAATCACGAAGAGAACCACCGCCACTTTCAAAATCACAATCAAGTTGTTGGTGCTGGCCGCTTCTTTAATACCCTTGATCAGAATACCTGTTACCAACCAAGTAATGAGGAATGCCGGCAAGTTGAAGGCAAATCCACCGTATGTGATGGGGTCGTTGTTGAGCCAGTCGGGAATGTGCAGACCGAACATGTGCAGCAACTTGGAGAAATAACCACTCCAGGCGACGGCCACGGTTGTAGCGCCCATCATATACTCAAGGATCAAATTCCAACCGATAAACCAGGCGAACAATTCACCCACCGTACCATAGGCATAGGCATAGGCAGAACCTTCTACCGGCAATACCGAAGCAAATTCAGCGTAACAAAGCGAGGCGAAAAGGCAACCAATACCGGCGATGACAAACGAAAGCGCCAGTGCCGGACCAGCATGGTCGTGAGCTGCAATACCGGTGAGGGTGAAAATACCGCCCCCGATAATGGCACCAATTCCCAAGGATGTAAGTCCCCACTTGGTGAGGATTCGCTTCAATTCGCTTTTTCCGGCTTCAGCATGAAAGGCTGAGATGGGCTTTTTTCTCCAAACGCTTGACATAGATCTTCGATTTTTGGTAAGTGATAAGTGGCAAGTATAAGCAAGAAATCAGAAAAGGACGACACACAGCCCGGTACGACATGACACAAAAAGAATAGCCCCCGACGTTTCAGGGGCTATCCGCTTGCTTAACCTTAATTAACCTTAACTACTCTTAATCAGAGAGTACTCTTCAATATCGTTGGCTTTAATCCGTCATTTCCGATGAAATACACCCTTATAACGGGGCGTGAGAATCGAAGGTTACGTTTTGCGATAATTTTTTTTGGTAAAGCACTGCAGTGCGTCCTGCAAAATGGGAAGAGGCTTGCGTGAGGAAGAGCGAATTGCGCATGGCTTCTTGCTGAAGGGGACGCACTGCAGTGCGTCCGGTACGCTTGAGTTTATCGAATGAGCGGGGTGGCAATTGAGGGCAGTGCTAAAATGAAAAGGCCTCCCGCTGGGGAGGCCTTCTCACTTAACCAAATCCAATGTTTAACCAAAAAAACAAATCACAGGTTTAATACGCCGCCAGTGTTTTGAAGGTTTCATTTTTTTCGAAAAAATATTAGTGCTCGATGAGTAACGCGTGATTGCGAATGGTTGAGCCATCCTCCAACACCACCTGGTACAGTCCCGCAGGCAACTGACCTACTTCGAGAGAGTGCTGCGTGCTTGTTATCGGCAAAGAAGCTACACGCGAACCCAGTGTATTATACAGCGTGCACATCGCGGGGCGTGAACTCCATACCGTCAGGGTAGCATTGGCAGGGTTCGGGAAAATACCGGCTGACCAATCGACCTGCACTTCATCCACGCTTTCAATCAGTAATAACACACACTCACTCATGGCGTCACAACCGTTCAAGGTCACCGCTACGGAGTAATTGCCGTTTTGGCTCGGGTCGGTAATGGTAAAATCCTCCGACGTTGCGCCATCCAACGGAAGCTGCGTGTCGCAATTCCACCACTGGTAGGTCGCTCCCTGTTGAGCTACGGTCGCAGACATTAAATCACCTGACACCGTGATGTCCACAACCGGCAACGGATTCACCGTCACGCCTTGTGTACTGGTGCCCGTGCAACCGAACGCGTCTGTATAACTGCAGGTCACCGTGTGCTCTCCCACACCCGCAGACTGGGCGTTGAATTCATTGCCAGACACACCCGGACCGCTGAATTCGGCCGGAGTATTCACACAAATCAACTCAGACACTATATCTGCATTCACACAATAAGCTTCCGATAATCCGGTGAAGGATGCATCAGGACCAAGAAGTACGGTTGTCGAAATGGAGGTCTCCGATTGACAATCGCCCAGGTTGATATCGTATACAACCGTATGCTCGCCAATGCCGGCAACCGAAGGATCGAAGGATGTGCCGCTGACACCAGTGCCGCTGAATACCCCACCGGGAGACACCGGCAGCAACTCAACCACACCTTCCGTAATGCAGGTAATAGCCTCGAGTCCTGTAAAATCGCTGTTGGCCACATCGAAGACCGCTATGACCTGCGTGGTTGTTGAAACACAACCATTGGCTTGCATCAATGTGTAGGTTACTTCGTTGTCGCCGATAATGGCTTGTGCCGGTTCAAACATGTCGCCGCTAACACCGGTTCCTGAAAACACACCACCACTGACATCGGGAATCATTTGATCAGCGGGCGAGCTGGCGCAAAATGCAGGAAAAAGGTAAAACTCGCTGCTCTCCGATGGAAGCACCTCAACGGTCTGCGTCACACTGGCACTGCACACGCCTGAACCTGTTGTGTAGGTAATGTCATAGATGCCGGGTGCAATGTTCGGATCAAAAAAACCGGCGAGCACCGGACCGTTGAACACTCCGCCATCCGTCACGGGATTTAATTGGAGACCAGCGTCCGTTGTACAATATACATCATTTAAATCCACAAAATCGGCAGGCAGTATGGCGCGAATGCTGACCGCTTCGGTCTGTGTGAATTCGCACCCTGCAGCAGTAATTACGGTGTAACCGACCTGAAAATCACCCACCGGTACTTGCGACGGGTCAAAGACATTGTCTACCACTCCGGGCCCGGAGAATATTCCGCCTTCTACCTCAGGTACCAGTGTTATCGGAGCATCGCCCACGCAATACATGGGAGCCAAACCGGAGAAATTCGCGTTCACAACCTCTACTTGCACACACACCGGCTCCGATGTGGCGCTATTACTATCATCGGATGCAGTAACCGTGTAACAATCCGATTGCATCGCGATGAATGTCGTTGCCGTGCTAACGACGGTTCCCATACTATTCTGCCATGAATAACTCACTCCTGTTTGCGACTCAATACTCAATGCCACCGACTCCCCTTCGCAAATCACCAAATCTTCCGTGTATAGAATAATTGGCGCCTCCAATGCAGGTGCAGGCATCAACTCCAACGATGTCGTGTAGATGTAATCGCCGCCGTCACCACCATTGTTATTGGCCGCGTTACCTGCGCCATAAAGTGTCACCGGAATTGGTGTGGCAGGTGCCGTCCAGGTGAAGCTCCATGTTTTGCTTCCCGTTGAAAATCCTGAATTGTCGAGATGAGCCATGGTAGCGCGAGAATTGCCGCTGACATTCGCACTCAGAATATGAGACTCAGTTCCCGGCGAAAACGTTCCTGCATTCGCTCCGGAAGCTTGCAGCGCCTCTAAACCAAAACCAAACAAGCCAAAACCACTCTGCGAAACGGTTACACTCACGTTATACGTTTGTCCCGGGACATACAGGTTACCTGCTCCCAATCCCGTCACAGCAATCTCAACGGATCCTGAACCGCTGTTCAGCGCAAATGAGTTGTGGCATGAGCCCGAAGCACAGGTTCCTTCTCCGGGTGAACCATTCGAACCGGCCTTACCGGCTGAGTATTCAGCGTTATTCGATGTCATGCTCATCAAACCGGCTGCAATCGAAACAAGTACAATAAAAACGTAGTGAGTCTTCTTCATAGTGGGTGTTATAGTATTGTACAAACAAAAAGGCATATGAAACAGTTCACATGCCCTTTTACATTCTTGTCTAATTAAACCCTAGCACTCTAAAGCTCTATTAAAGCTTCATCATCAATTTTCTTTCGGAAAACAATTTGACCGTCGAACACATCCAGCACCACCGCTTCCGACTTATCAATCTTTCCACTGAGGATATACTTGGAAAGTTCATTCATGACTTCTTTCTGAATCGTACGTTTTACGGGGCGTGCACCATACTGTGGATCGAAACCTTTCGCTGCGAGATAGCTCAGCGCATCAGGCGTCACAACCAACTCAATCTCCGACTTACTTAAGCGCTCGCCCAAGAGGTGCAATTGCAGTTTGACGATATTCTCGATTTGATGCTTGCCCAGCGGCGTAAACATGATGACTTCATCCACACGATTCAAAAACTCCGGACGCAGTGATGACTTCAACACCATCATCACTTCGAGCTTTGTGCGCTCAAACAAATCAGCATCTTCAGGATCCTTGGCTTTCTCATAATTTTCCTGAATAATCTGTGAGCCGAGGTTGCTGGTCATGATCACAATGGTATTCTTGAAGTTGACCAAACGCCCCTTAGAATCTGTCAAACGACCATCATCGAGTACTTGCAATAAGATGTTGAATACATCCGGATGGGCCTTCTCAATTTCATCGAGTAAGATGACTGAATACGGTTTTCTTCGCACGGCCTCGGTGAGCTGTCCGCCTTCATCGTAACCGACATAGCCCGGAGGCGCTCCCACCAATCGACTTACCGAATGGCGTTCCTGATATTCACTCATATCGATGCGCGTCATCGCGTTCTCATCACTGAATAAAAACTCACTGAGCGCCTTTGCTAATTCGGTTTTACCTACGCCTGTTGTTCCCAGAAAAATGAACGAGCCAATGGGTTTGCGTTCATCACTCAACCCTGCTCTGTTTCTGCGCACGGCATCGCTTAGCGCCGCAATCGCTTCATGCTGGCCCACCACTCGCTTGCCTAACTCCTCTTCCAGACGCAACAGTTTTGTGCGTTCACTTTCAACCAGTGCCTTCACCGGAATTCCGGTCCAGCGCGAAACCACATCAGCAATTTCTTCCGGATCAACTTCTTCCTTCAACATCTTGGATGTTGCCTGCAACTCTTGCAACTTCATTCGTCCATCTTCAATACGCTGCTCTTGTTCTTTAACACGACCATAACGAATCTCAGCCACCAGTCCGTAGTTGCCCTCGCGCTCGGCTTGTTCAGCCTGCAACTTGAGTTCCTCCACCATGGCTTTAGCCGTTTGAATTGTTTCCACCACATCCTTTTCACTTTGCCACTTTGCAGCAAGTGCATTGCGTTCTTCGGTCAAATCGCCAATCACCTTATTCAGGTCATTCAACTTCGCCTCAGCGCCTTCGCGCTTTATGGCCTCGCGCTCGATTTCAAATTGCATAATCTTGCGTTCGATTTCATCCAACTCCAGCGGCTTGGAATTAATCTCCATGCGCAACTTCGAGGCGGCTTCATCAATCAGGTCGATGGCCTTATCGGGTAAGAATCGATCGGTGATGTAGCGCTGCGAAAGTTCAACTGCAGCGATGATTGCATCGTCCTTGATTTGGACCTTGTGGTGATTCTCGTATTTATCCTTCAAACCACGCAGAATGGAAATGGCGGCGTCGCGATCCGGCTCCTCAATCATCACCTTCTGGAATCGTCGCTCGAGCGCCTTATCTTTTTCAAAATACTTCTGATACTCATTGAGTGTTGTTGCGCCGATAGCTCGCAGCTCTCCGCGCGCCAGTGCCGGCTTGAGAATGTTGGCAGCATCCATAGCTCCCTCTCCTCCACCTGCTCCGACCAACGTGTGAATCTCATCAATGAAGAGGATGATTTCACCATCGCTCTTTTGTACTTCGTTCACGACCGACTTCAGGCGCTCTTCAAACTCACCCTTGTACTTGGCACCCGCAATAAGCGAAGCCATATCAAGTGAAAAGACTTGCTTCGACTTCAAATTTTCGGGCACGTCACCATTGATGATACGATGAGCAATCCCTTCCGCAATCGCTGTTTTACCTGTTCCAGGTTCACCGATAATGATGGGGTTATTCTTGGTGCGACGAGATAAGATTTGCATCACGCGACGGATTTCCTCATCGCGCCCAATGACGGGATCGAGCTTACCGTCGCGGGCCAACTTGTTCAGATTCTTCGCATACTTCTCTAGCGAGTTGTAGGTCTCTTCCTGCGAAGCTGAAGTCACGCGTTGACCCTTTCTTAAATCGACTAAGGCCTTTTTAATATCCTTTACGGTAACTCCTGCATCCCGCAGCATTTG
>CANHYZ010000114.1 GCA_947464885.1 Flavobacteriales bacterium | reverse complement strand
TGGCCTGCCGGTGGAGCCAGGATAGCGGCATCATCGCCCACACCTTTTACGGATGTTTTATTCTGGATCAGAATATTGTCGGTAAGGTGGTGGATGAGTCCAAACTCTCCGAGGGCAGATAGTTCGGTGCGTGTAGGTTCTGACATAGCGTGAAAAATGAGGAAGCAAATTTCGCTGAAACGAGGAGTTAAACCATGAAATAACGCAATGTTCGAAGTTAACTGACCGAACGAATGTCTTTCACCACGAGTTGAATGTTGGTTTTGTTGTTCCAGGTATTTTCATCCAGCGCAAAGAGCAGGTCAACCGGTTGTTTTTGTTGCAAATCCGAATTCCAATGTCCTAGGTTGAAGCCTATTCCGTCTAGGGCAAGTGAGGGCAGTTTTTGTTGATGAACGTGCAGCTTCAGGTGGTTTTTCTGATCGCCCACTGCGCGGGTTAAGCCGTTGTTTTCGATGTTACAAGCCAGAAATACAGGGTGCATGTTCTCCGGTCCGAAGGGTTCAAACTGTTTGAGAATGCGCATGAGTTTGGGACGGATATCGGTAAAGTCAAGCTCTGCGTCGTAGTGCATGAACGGCGTTGGCTGCATGTTGTTGAGTTTTTTACGAATCACCTCATCGAAGCGGTTACGAAACGACTCGAAGTTGGCGGCTTTCAGGGAAAGCCCCGCAGCCATGGTGTGTCCACCGAATTGCTCCAGCAGGTCCTCACACTCACTGAGGCATTCAAATAAGTCAATGCCCGCAATTGAGCGCGCACTGCCGGCCATTTTTTCTCCGTCGCTTACCAGGACGATGCTCGGTTTGTAGTGCGTCTCAACAATGCGCGCCGCTACGATGCCGACAACACCTTTATGCCAGTTTTCACCATAGACTACGGCAGACAATGCTGACAGATAGAATTCATCGTCATTGATCTTTTGAAGCGCCTCTTCGGTAATGCCTTTGTCGAGCGTTTTGCGGGTCGTGTTGAACTCTTCTATGGCAGCAGCAGCGGTGGCAGCCTCTTCCGGGTTTTGTGATAGCAGTAAGTCAACGGCTTTTTTTCCGGAGAAAATTCTTCCGGCCGCGTTGATACGGGGAGCAAGAAGGAAGACAACGTCGGTAATCGTTAATTGGTCCTTTTTGAAGCCTGCATTGTTCAGCATGGCACGGATACCGTGGCGCTCGGTGTTCTGCAATTGTTTCAGACCGTGAAAGGCGAGGATTCGGTTTTCGCCGGAAACAGGAACAATATCAGCAGCTATGGCAATGGTGACCAGGTCGAGATATTGGAATAATTTATTCCTATCGATCTCCAGTTCAATGCACAACGCTTGCAGCAATTTGAATCCAACTCCTGCGCCGCAAAGCCCTTTAAACGGATAATTGCAATCCGGTCTTTTCGGATCGAGCACGGCGGCGGCATCCGGTATTTGGGCAGGTTGGTGGTGATCGCATACAATGACATCAATGCCTTTGCTTCGTGCGTAATCGATTTTGGCTCCATCGCGCACCCCGCAGTCGAGCGTGATAATCAGCTGGCAGCCGTTGTCGTGGGCGTAATCCACACCCTTCATGGAGAACCCGTATCCTTCGGTGTATCGATCGGGAATGTAGTAATCGCAAGCGACCCCAAGGTCACGAAGAAAGCTGTATACAAGGGTAACCGCCGTGGTTCCATCGACGTCATAATCACCGTAGACGAGAATCTTGTCGCCGTTTTCAAGGGCTTGAACAAGGCGGGTTACGGCGCGGTCCATGTCGCGCATGAGGAAGGGGTCGTGCAAATCGTCGAGGCTTGGACGAAAGAAGGATCTTGCTTCTTCGAACGTTTGGATGCCGCGCTGCACAAGCAGTCGGGCCACAACGGGCTCGATACTCAGTTCAGCTGCCAGTTGCTGCACCAGGGTTTCGTCGGGTGAGGGTATTGGGATCCAGTTCTTTTGCATGGAGCATAATTACGGCGGAAATCAGGGATAATGGAAATTCATTCGGTCATCGGAATAGGATATGCCATTTTTATTTCGTGGCGAGTCAAAGGGTCGCGCAACCAAAGTTTGGTGGTTTGAGACTTGTATGTATATCTTCGAAACCTGTTAATAAATCCATCTTATGAAATTTCGGACGTACATCACCTTGTTTTTAGCCGTTTTCAGCAGCGCATTTTTCCTTGCGAGCTGTTTGAATGATGACAACAAAATCCCGGACAACTGTTATGACGGCGTGCTTAACAACGGCGAGATTAACATCGACTGTGGCGGTCCGAATTGCAATGAGTGCGACCACTGTACGAATGGAGTAAGGGATGCGGATCGAGGCGAAACTTGGGTGGATTGCGGTGGTGAATGCCCTGTATGTCCGCTATGTGCAAACGGTGACCTTGATCCCGGTGAGATAGGCATTGACTGTGGTGGCGTTTGCGGTGGATGCGAGCTGTTGTGTGACGATGGTTTGTACAACGGTCTTGAGGCGCTTGGATGGGTTGACTGCGAGGTGGTTGACGACAATCTTCAGCCCGGCGGTTGCCCGATTTGTCCGAACTGTGAGGATGATATCATGAACGGCACTGAAACAGGTATTGACTGTGGAGGGGATTCCTGTTCAGCGTGCTGTTCAACCGGTAACTGTACCAACGGTATTCAGGATGGACTAGAATTCTATGTTGACTGCGGCGGTAACTCTTGTCCGGATTGTGATACGATTTTTGTTTTTGAAATTGGTTCGACAGAGTATTACACCCCACAACTCATAGTAGCTCCAACTTATGTTCCCGGCCCTCCCGGTGTTGTGGAGTACACGCTGATGTCGGCATTTGAGGACGATCCTGATGCACCCTTGTTGGAGCTTGGAAACTTGTCAATTACCTTGACGGAGTCAACATTGTTGAACTGGACGGCGATGATCGGTTCTGCTATTGATTTCCCCTCGGTGCAGTACCCTGCTGCTGACTACTCAATAAACTGGTTTGACCTACAGACAGGGTATACCTATAGCACGAATACACCAGGGGCTTCCGGACGCTTCACGATATTGAAATACAGGTCCCTGGAGGTAACAGCTCAAGATGAGGTCAACGGATGTAACAAGCCACAGGGTACGTATACGTTCTTCCGGGTTTCTTTCGAGGGAACCTTGTTAAGCGCAGATCCTACAGCACCTAGTCCATCGGCGAATTTGGAATCAGGACTTTTCCAGTTTACGTTCTATACACCGTAAGCTGAAGACGATAGTGAGAAAGCCGGCCTCCAAGGGCCGGCTTTTTCATTTAAAAAATAACATACGGGCATGCGTATTCCCAATTCGCGGCCTATATTTGCGGCCCTCAAAAACAGGTTGTTACGCCGATATGAACGACATGGTTAAAATACTTGCAGGCTCAGCATCGCGCTACATAGGCGAGACCATCGCCAATGAGTTTGGTGTGGAGCTGGGAAACGTGATCATTCAACGCTTTAGCGACGGCGAGTTTCAGCCTTCGATTGAGGAAACGGTGCGCGGGAAGGATGTCATTATTGTGCAATCTACATTTCCCCCTAGCGACAATTTAATGGAGTTGCTTCTGCTGATTGACGCAGCGAAGCGCGCATCGGCCAAGCGCATTGTTGCGGTGATTCCTTATTTCGGGCTTGCACGTCAGGACAGAAAAGACAAGCCGCGTGTGGCGATTGGCGCTAAGCTGGTGGCCAACCTGCTAACTGCCGCCGGTGTTGATCGTGTGATTACAATGGATTTGCATGCTGAGCAGATTCAGGGCTTTTTCGAAGTACCTGTTGACCATCTTTATGCATCAACCATTTTTGTGCCATATCTGAATTCATTGAACATTCCTGATTTGCTTATTGCGGCGCCGGATACCGGAGGTACCAAGCGCGCTAACGCCTATGCAAAACTGTTGGGAAGCGATTTGGCTATCTGCTACAAGCAGCGCAAGGTGGCCAATCAAGTAGAAAGCATGACCGTGATCGGTGATGTGAAAGGAAAGAACGTAGTCATTGTAGATGACATGTGTGATACTGCCGGCACATTGTGCAAGGCTGCGGAAGTGATGATGGAGAGCGGAGCGCTTTCTGTGCGTGCTATTTGCACCCACCCTGTTCTGAGTGGTAAGGCCTATGAGCGTATTCAGGATTCGGTGTTGCAGGAAGTAATAGTGACCAACAGTATTCCGTTGAAGGAAGATCGTCCGAAGGACAAGATTAAGGTGTTGTCTATCGCCTCGCTATTCGGAGGTGTACTCACCAATCTGATTGACAACCGCAGTATCAGCAGCAATTTTATTATTTCGTAAATCATTTAAAAACCATAAACATGAAACAAGTCTCATTGAGCGGTTCTCCGAGAGAGAACGTAGGAAGAAAGGGCGCAGAGGAATTGCGTAGAAACGGTCGCATTCCGGGCGTGATTTATGGCGGTCAATCACAAGTTCCATTCAGCGTATCACGCAACGATTGGGATAAGATTGTAGCTCGTCCCGACACTCTTCAAATCAACATTGAAGTTGCCGGCAAAACGTTTTCAACCATTATTCAGGAGCAACAGCAGAACCCGGTGACCGACCTGGTGACACACGTTGACTTATTGGAATTGACTCCGGGCAAAGAGGTGAGAACCACGCTTCCGGTGCGCACGGTAGGTGTTTCTGAGGGTGTACGTAGCGGTGGTAAGTTGATGATCAACTACCGTAAGGTGCGTATCAGCGGAAAGCCAGAGGCTATTCCGGATGAAATCACTGTGGATATTTCAGCCATGAAAATCGGCGATATGATTCGTGTTCGCGACATCAAGTTGGATGGTTGCAAGGTGCTTGAGGCTGAGGCTTCAGCTATTGTATCTGTTCAGCAGACTCGCGCTGCGATGGCTGACGCTGCTGCCGCTGCTGCTGCCGAGAAGAAGAAGTAATCATAAAGGGGCGCTAGGTTTGGCGTAAGTTCGCTGCATGAAATTCCTGATAGTCGGTTTAGGAAACATTGGAAGTGAATACGCGCAAACGCGTCACAACATAGGATTTAAAGTATTGGACGCCCTTGCCGGGGCGTCCAATCTTTTTTTTAAGACAGACCGTTATGGTGATGTCTGTGAGCTGAAGCACAAGGGAAAAATCTTTGTGCTGTTGAAGCCAAGCACCTATATGAACCTCAGTGGTAATGCCGTGCGGTATTGGATGCAGCAAGAGAAGATCCCGATGGAAAATGTATTGGTCATAACCGATGACCTCGCGCTGCCATTCGGAAAGCTGCGCATGCGCGGGCAGGGCAGCGATGGCGGCCACAATGGGCTTAAACATATTCAACAAATTTTACAGACCGCGAATTACCCTCGCTTGCGCTTTGGCATTAGTGCAGAGTTCGGGAAGGGACAACAGGTTGATTACGTGTTAGGGGAGTGGAGTGATGAAGAGAAGCAAACCCTCAACGAGCACATTGAACGTGCGGGAAAAGCAATTTTTTCATTCGGCCACATTGGACTGGCGCGCACCATGAACGAGTTCAACACGAAGTAGCAGGCTATTCACCAAACGACATAAAGAGCGTAGGGTTCACAGGAGCGCCATTTTCCCACAATTCGAAATGCAAGTGCGGACCTTCGCTGTTCTCGCCTGAGTCGCCAATGAAGGCGATGGATTCTCCGGCCTTCACACGGTCGCCCACTTTGCGCAGCAGCACTGCGTTGTGTTTGTATACCGAGATGATGTTGTTGTTGTGTTGGATGGAAACAATATTTCCGTCATCGGCTGTGAATGAAGCCGCGATAACGGTTCCGTCGAGGACTGCTTTCACAGGATCATCTTTCGGGGCAACCAGATCAATGCCGTAGTGACCGGCTTTCGGATCGAACGGACTTAGAATGGTACCATTAACGGGTTTGAACAGGATAACCCCTTTACGGCGTTCTTTTTCGTTGTCAATGGCTTCAATGCTAAAGCGATCTTGTTCGGATAGTTTTTGGCGCATGGCCTCATCCACGTCGCTTACCGCATAATTGAGCGACGCGTCTTGTGTTTCCAACGGAATGGAATCGGAGGCGTTGCTCAGAGAGCCGCCCGCCAGAACGATTCTGAGATCATTGAAGTATTTTTCATTTTTACGTGAAACCTCCAACAAGGAGTCGGCGGTCAATCGAGCTATGCGTGCTTCTTCCCGAAATTCGGTAGCAGCATAATCCGGGATAACGTAGTTTTTAAGCGGAGTAAAGGCTACCAGCAGATAAATCAGCGTACCGAATACGATGAGCATGCCCCCAAACATGATGATCAGGTTGAGCGGCGTCAGTGAGTAGGAGAGTTTTTCTTCGAACGTGTTTTCATTGAGCACCGTAAGCCGGAAGCGACTTTTCAGCTTCTTGATCAGTTTTTTCCGTTTGTTTTGTGGGGTCGCGACCATTTTTGGTATCGAATTCTTCCTTGGGCTTAGCTATTCCGCACAAAAATGAAATATTTTTGACGCTTTCCTGTTAGATGCGGGCAATAAATTCAAGGTTTTGTGAAAATTAGTGTACACAGCAGGTATTTAGTGGTACTGGTGTTGTCGTTTTTTCTTGGTGGATGTTCCAACAAGAAGGATGGCACAGCCTATCGTTTATACCATAACATGACCGGACACTACAACGGTTATTTCAACGCCAATGAGCTTGTTGTGAAAGGAGCAGGTACACTCGCCGCAAATCACAAGGAGGATTACGACAAGTTATTACCGATTTATATTCATGGAACCGAGGAAGA